>NZ_BAAGSO010000029.1:110883-179869 GCF_054782395.1 Streptomyces daliensis
GACAACCAGAACCCCCCGTTTCAGCCCGAATACTTCGTAGAGGGCCCCGTCGGGTCAAGCGCCAGCCGATACCCCCGCTTCACGACCGTCTGGATCAACCGGGACTCCCCCAGCGCGGCCCGCAACCGCGCCATCGCCGTCTCCACGGCATGCTCGTCACGCCCGGCCCCCGGCAGCGCCCGCAACAGATCGGCGCGCGGAACCACCCACCCGGGCCGCCGCGCCAGCGCCCGCAGCAGGGCCATTCCGGCCGGCGGCACCGCCTTCAGCTCGCCGTCCACGACCACCGCGTGCCCCCGGATCTCGACGCGGTGCCCGGCGACGGGCAGCGCCCGCACCCGCCCAGGAAGCTCGACGCACAGCAACTGCACCAGCGGCCCCAGCCGGAACCGTTCCGGCTGTGACGTGGCCACGTCGTGCGCCTCCAGTGGCAGCGCCGTCACGGGCCCCACGCACGCGGTCAGCACGTCGTGCCGCAACGCGTCCAGCAGCGCCTCCTGGACGCCCCGCTCCTCCGCCCGCTTCAGCAGCGACGACGCGGCGGGCGCGCTGGTGAAGGTCACCGCGTCCAGTGAGCGCGCGACGACCGCGTCGATCAGCCGGTCCACGGGGCCGATGTCCTCCGGCGGCATCCACCGGTACACCGGCACCCCGACCACCTCGGCGCCCGAGGCCCGCAGCGACTCGACGAACCCGGGCAGCAGCTCCCCGTGCAGTTGGATGGCGACGCGACGCCCCTCGACGCCCTCCTCCAGGAGCCGTTCCAGCACCTCGGCCATGGACTCGGACGCCGGCGACCAGTCTTCGGTGAGCCCGGCCGCGCGGATCGCGCCGCGCACCTTGGGGCCGCGGGCGAGGAGTTCGACGCCGCCCAGCCTGTCCAGCAGCGTCTCGCCCAGCCCCCACCCCTCCGCGGCCTCGATCCAGCCGCGGAAGCCGATGGCGGTGGTCGCGACCACGACGTCGGGCGCGTGCGCGAGCAGCTCCTTGGTGGTGGACAGCAGCTCGCTGTCGTCGGCGAGCGGCACGATGCGCAGGGAGGGCGCGTGCATGACCTCGGCGCCGCGCCGCGTCAGCAGCGTTCCCAGCTCGTCGGCGCGCCGGGCCGCCGTGACGCCCACGCTGAACCCGGCCAGCGGCTTCACCCCGGTGTCCGAGGGCGCGCCCCGCGCCGCCGTGCCACTCCGCCCCGTACCGCCCCGCTCGGTACCGCCCCGTTCCGTCCCGGCGTCCCCGGATGATCCCTGCATACGCTCCATGGTTCTCGCTGCTCCGCCCCGTGGGCTCGTGATCGTACGAAGAACCGAGCCTGCCGTCGTCCCGTGACAGGCTCGGTTCGCGAGGATTTCCCCGCTGTAAAGAGGGTCCGTCGCCCCCTCACACCTCCGCAAACGCGGGTTCCCGCTCCTCGCCCCTTCCCGGTCCGGCCTCGGCGCCGCCCTGTCCCGTTCCAGCCGCAGGATCATGGCCGGTTCCGTCCCCCTCGCCCCCGGCCACCGGAACCGTCGACGGGCGGCGGCGCAGGTATACGGCCCAGGTGACTCCGAAACACGCGGCGTAGAAGGCGAGGAAGCAGAGGAAGGCTGCCGTCCCCGTGCCCCCGGTCTCGAAGGACTGGCGGAAGGCGAGGTTGATGGCGAGCCCGCCCAGCGCCCCGACGGCGCCGATCAGGCCCATCGCCGCACCGGACAGGCGCCGCCCGTAGGCCGAGGCGTCCTCGTCGCCCATGCCGCGCGCCACGGCCTTGGCCCGGAAGATGCCCGGGATCATCTTGTAGGTGGACCCGTTGCCCAGCCCGCTCAGCACGAACAGTGCCGTGAAACCTACGAGGAAGACCGGCAGCGACTCCATGACGGAGGCCACGACCACCAGCAGCGTCGCCGCCGCCATGGCCGCGAAGTTCCACAGCGTGATGCGAGCGCCGCCGTGCCGGTCGGCGAGGCGCCCGCCGACGGGCCGTACGAGCGAGCCGAGCAGCGGCCCGAGGAAGGTCAGCGAGGCCGCCTGGAGCGGGGTGCGGCCGAACTGGGTCTGGAGTACGAGCCCGAACGCGAAGCTGTAGCCGATGAACGAGCCGAACGTGCCGACGTACAGGAACGACATGATCCACGTGTGCGCGTCCCGCACGGCCTCCTTGGCCGCGCCGGTGTCGTTCCGTACGGGCGCCAGGTTGTCCATCCGCAGCGCGGAGCAGAGCGCGGCCGCGACGATGAGCGGGATGTAGATGCCGAGGACGATCCGCGGGTGCCCGGCCCCCGCGATCCCGATCACGGCGAGCCCGACGAGCTGCACCACCGGCACGCCGATGTTGCCGCCGCCCGCGTTCATGCCCAGCGCCCACCCCTTCTCGCGCAGCGGGAAGAAGGAGTTGATGTTGGTCATGGAGGAGGCGAAGTTGCCGCCGCCGATGCCGGTGAGCATGGCCACGACCATGAACGTCGTGTACGAGGTGCCCGGCTCCATCACGACGAACGCGGCCACCGTGGGCAGCAGCAGGAACATCGCGCTGATGACCGTCCAGTTGCGGCCACCGAAGCGGGCGACGGCGAAGGTGTACGGGACGCGGACGACGGCGCCGACCAGCGTCGCCATCGAGATCAGGAAGAACTTCCCGGCCGGGTCCACGCCGTACTCGGGCCCCATGAAGAGCACCATGACCGACCACAGGGTCCACACCGAGAACCCGATGTGCTCCGACAGCACGGAGAAGAGCAGATTGCGCCGTGCGACGCGCCTGCCCCCCTCGCGCCAGAACGTCTCGTCCTCCGGATCCCAGTGCTCGATCCAGCGGCCCCTTTTACGCGCGGTGGTCGGGGCGGTCATGGTGCCTCCACGTGTCGTCTCCGGTGTTCCGGTGTCCGGTGTCTCCAGTCGACGCTAGGGACGACGCGTTTCGGCCTTGTGCCGCGAGGTGACGTGGACGAAACCTTGCTCTCACCCGGGAGCACCGGGGACGGTGAGCGGCTGCGCGAACGCACAGACCTCCCCGGGCTCCGACGAACTGGCATGGCTCAAGCGGCTTGTGCGTTGCCGCTCGGGCGGTAACAACCGCGCTTGAGATGGTCACGTCTTCCGCCATACCGCAACATAGGGGCGCCGACCTTGAGGTCGGCGCCCCTATGTACTCAGAGCCGCTAGCCAAGCGACAAGCTGCGCTCAATATCGCTGATCTTCCTGTACATCCGCATGTCCCCCGGAATGCGCTTGAAGCCGTACCGGTCATAGAACGCGGCAGCTTCCTCATCGAGGGCATCGACGATGACGAATCGAGCTGCTACCCGTTGAACCGCAGCAACGACTTGGCCCATGGCATCGGCGAGGAGTACGCCACCTAGGCCTTGACCTTGTAGCGTCTTGTCGATCGCCAGTCGAGCCAATAACACAGCCGGCATCTGTTCCGGGGACCCCCGGCCCAGCTTCGGTGGCAGCGCTTGCTTCTCCACCACATGCCCCGCCAACGAGTAGTAGGCGGCCACATGAGGGTCGCTCGGAGCACACCACACGAACGTGCTCGCCGTTCTGTTGCTCTGACAGTGTCTCGCTGAGTTCATCAGCCAGTCGTTCAGCGTGACCTTCCCACAGTCGAAGGACTCCAGGATATGCCGGTCACTGAGCGATTCCGATTCGTACACGAACTCGGCCCTATACCTTCCTGATGATCTCCCGGGCCCGGGCAGCCGCCTTAGACAAAGCGGCATTCGCCTCGTACGGCTCATTCAACGAAGCCACCATGGCTTCGTAGAAATCAGGCGGGACGACCGTCACCTGCTCGCGACGCAACACATCTTGCGCTGCCTGCCTTACGGCCTGCAACACGAAACCGGTGGTTGTTGCGTTACTGGTCTGTGCGGCCCGCTCGATCAACTTCTTATCTTCTTCTGGAATGCGGATCTCAAGTCGGGTTGTACTGGTGCGGGCGCTTTCCTTGCGGCGGGTGGCCTGTTCCTTGGTCTTCAGTTCCTGTGTCTCGCGCATTGAAAGGGGTCTCCATCTAGCGAGCCCCGCTGAAGGGAAGGTGGTAAATCCTCACTTCACTGGCATGCGGGCGGGGCTCGCCCCTAGAGGCGGCTCTTCGCTCCGGCCAAGGCGAGAAGAGCCACTCGGTTGGTGTACGTACAATGTACGTACACCAACCGGCACTGTCAAGCGGCCACTCACCCAGCAGGCAGCAAGAGGCGTTGTCAAACGTTCGTTGGATCAGCCCTCCCGCCGAGCGACATCCCTGGTCAAAGCGCAGATGTGCTGACCATGGCCAAGCCGACCGGGGGGCAAGAGCAGGGGCCAAACGAAGCAGCCACACCAAGACCGCATCGGATGTCAATGGACAGTCATGGAGTCAAAGGAGCACGTCACAGGCCCAACAGCAGGGTCACGAGGGCTCTGATCGCGTTCACCGCGTACGCGTCCCGGCCCCAGGCCCCGGACTGACCGCGAACGCCCCGAGGTTCGCGGAGACCACCTCGGGCCCGCCCCCGTTCTGGTCGCGTGCCGCCGTCAGGACGTCGACGTGTTCGTAGCCCTCCGCGATGACCGGGTTCAGTTCCTCGGGCGGGTCCTGGGACAGGATGCCGTTTCCGGCGAGGAGGGTGCTCGTCGGGTTGGCCGTGATGCCGTCCGGGTGCTTCACGAAGCGGGCGATCTGGGGGTCGGTTCTCTGGGAGACGTCCGTCGCCAGCTTGGTCGGGAAGTAGTCCTCCGTGAAGCCGAGCGGGTAGCCGGAGAGGCTGCGGGCCAGGTCGGCGATGTCGGTGACCTCTTCGCCGGGGTTCGTCCAGCGCGCGTCGGACGCGTCGATGTCGTCGTGGGTGGCCCAGGTGTAGAGGGGGCCGTCCGGCTCGTCGGGGATCGCCTTCGGCCGTACGCCGAAGACCGGGGACGCCTCGTCGTTCGAGCCGGGGAACTCCTTGTCCACGATCCGCCCGCCCTCCGGGCTGCGGTAGAGGCCGAAGCTCATCTGGATGAAGGCGAGCGGGGCCGCGTTGTCGTCCATGAAGCCGCCGAGGACCGCGTTGTTGGTCTGCCGGAAGTCCCGTACGGACGGCGTACCCGTCAGGAACGTGCCCGCGTCCTTGGAGAACATGAAGCGCGAGGTGAGGTTCAGGTTCGCGTTGTCGGGGACCGAGGTGAGCAGCGTGGACTCGCCCTCCGGTTCGAGTGCGGAGGCGAGGCCGCCGATGGCGAGCAGGTTCATCGTCTCGGCGTTGATGACGGCGGGCGCCCCGATCGCGCGCGGGATGAGCCCGCTGCGCAGGCCCGCCTGGGTGGCGAGGTAGCCGAGCCCCGGGTTGGGCAGCAGGTCGTCCAGCCCGGTGGAAGCGGGCGTGCCCTCGGTCGGCAGGAGGGACGCGTCGCCGCCGCGTGAGGTGCTGACGACGGTGTCGAGCGCGAAGTAGCCGCCGCACTGGCGGTAGCCGGGGTGACCGTCGAAGTCCCAGGTGGCGAAGTAGCCGGTGAGCAGCCCGCCCAGCGAGTGCCCGCCGCACAGCACCTTCTCGCGGCGCAGTTCCTCGCCGGGCAGCTCGGCCCTCATCAGGTCGTACTGGTCGCGCACCGTCTGCTCCAGGCCGACGTTCTCCAGCCAGCGGACCTGGTCGTTCCCGAGGAAGCCGTCGAAGGTCCGGCCTCCGATCTCTTCGCCGCCGTAGTAGTAGCCGACGGTTCTGTCCACGTCGTGCGCCGCCGCGCCCGCCGCGATGCCGGTGCGGTCCTCCAGGCAGTTGGAGCGCCGGTCGAGCGCCCAGAACTCGACGCTGCTCCCCTTCGCCTTCGCCGCGCGCACCGTGTTGCGGGCGACGGTGCTGAAGGCCGCCGCGCCTTCGAGGATGCCGGGCTGGGCGATGAGGACGCGGTCCGCCTCGCGGGAGTCGGCGGGGCCCTCGGCGTCGCGGAAGCGGAGGTAGGAGAGGTGGTCGCAGGCGGCGGGGTGCGGGCCTGCGGACGCGGGGAGCGGCACCCGTACCCGTACGACCGACTCCGCGACGGCCGGGTCGGGCGTGCTCGTGTGCACGGGGGTCTCGGTGCGCGGGGCGGCAGACGCGGCGGCCGCTTCCGTTGCGGCGCCCGGATCCGTCGCGGCCGTCGCGCTCGCGCTCGGGGGCGCCGTCGCGGGAAGGGCGCAGAGCACGGCCACTCCCGCGAGCCCGGCGCTTCTCGGGCGGGGCCTGCTTCCCGGGCTTCTCGGACTCCTCGTGCTCGTACGGCGTACACGCATGGGCTGTACCTCCTCGCCGGGGCACTACGGCTGACGGGCCGCCAGGTGCGGGTGCGGGTCCGCAGCGGAAAGTAGCGAGGGGGCAGGGGCGTGCCAATGCAGGTGATGGATGAACGGCGCGTTCCGGGTTGGCAGCACGGCACAACGCCGCGCCGCCGGTGGCTGCCGGAGGGCCGCCCGCCGCTTTCTCACCCTCCGTTCCGTCGCACCAAACCCCCTGTAATCAGCGGCAGTTGAGATCTATTCTTCAGTGTTCGAACTCTGCACGGATGCGTCCTTCGGCAGTGACGGGGAGAGTCTTGGACGAGCATCTGTACGGCCTTGAGGACCTGCTCGACGAGTTCGTCCCCGGCCTGGTCGGCATGAAGCGCGGCACACGGGGACGGGCGGGATTCACGTATCCGCGCGGTGCGCCCGTCGTGCAGGTCGTCGGCGCGCGCGGCAGCGGCAAGAGCGCGCTGCTGCACGTCCTGGAGCGCTCCTACGACGACCGGCTGCCGCTCGCCTGCAAGGACCTGGCGGCACTGGAACCGGCCGACACCGGCACCAGCACCGGCACCGGCACCGGCACCGAGGGCGACGCCAACGCCTCCCCCGTCGTCCTGCTCCTCCACGGCCTCGCCCACGAACTCGACTCGCCGGGCTCCCGTCACCACTCCCTCAAGTTCCCCCGCCTCTCCCTCGGCCTCCTCGTCGTGACGGCCTGGCACCCGCTCGACGCGGAGGGGAACCCGCGTCAGCAGGTCAGGCAGTCCGGGCTGGCCGAGGCGGAGGCGGACCTGCGGCGGCTCGTCGCCGACGAAGCCAGCGAGCACCGCATCAAGGCCGCGTTCGAGACCTGGCTCGGCGTGCTGGAGCCGCTGCTGCCGAGCGTCTTCGCCGGGCTGCCGGTGCTGGGCTCGGCCGCCGAGGCCGGTTCGCGCGCCGCGCGGCACCTCCTGCTCAGGCGCCGCCCCGACAAGGCGGCCCTCGCATGGTGGAACTGGAACCTGCGGGACAGACGCGGCGACCCCCTCAGACGCCTGTTCCGCTTCGTCCTCGACCTCCAGGCCAGCGGCGACCGCACGACGGCCGAGAACCTGCTGACGGCGGCCTTCCTCGCGGACATCAACGCCGCCTACGGACGCGCCATGATCTTCGACCGCGCTCCCCCGCCGCTCATCCTCCTCGACAACCTCCACACAGCGCTCGGCCGACGCTTCCTCGACGCGCTGCTGCGCGCGTACGACACGGCGTACGACGCGCCGGGGCCCGAACGCCCGCCCGTCAGACCCGTCGTCGTCGGCACCGCGCTCGGCGGGGGCGACGGGCATGGCGGGGGTGACGGGCTGCCCAGCACCCTTGAGGTGACCGCGCCCGATCTGTGGGAGGACACGGGCGACGGGTCGCCGGCGCGCTGGCTGCTGCGCCTGCGCATCCCCCCGCTCGACCAGGCCAAGGTCAGCGACATGCTGCCCGCCGTCGACCGCGCGCGCCGCCCCCTCCCCGGCGCCGTGACCCGGCTCAGCGCCGGGCGCGCCTACAGCGCCCACGTCCTCGTCGAGGCCGCCGAGGACCACCTCGGGCACCACCGGGCGCTGCGGCCCGAGGCCCTGCTCACCCTCCCCGCCCGGGGACACGGCCCCGGCACGACGGTGGCGGCCCACCTGCTGGAGCACCTCGTCCCGGACCCGGGGCTGCGCGAGCGGCTGCCCCTGTACGCCCTCGCCCTGGACCCGGAGTGCGCCGCGCGCCTGTGGGAGGTGGCGCACCCCGAGGACGGCGCGGAGGAGACGGCGGTGCTCCTCGCTGCGGCGGCCGAGTACGTGGGCCAAGCGCACTGGCACCACAGCCCCTGGCCGGGCAGCGGCGCCGACGTGCCCTTCGTACGGGACCTGGCACTGCGCGAACTGCTGCTCCACACCCTGACCGTGACCTGCGACGACGGGATGTGGGCCAGGCTGCACCGGCGCGCACGCGCCGGGTACGACCCGCTGGGCCGCAGCCCGTACGCGCCCGAGCAGGACAGCCGCTATCTGCACCACACGCTCGCGCTGGGCCTGACGGGCAGCGTCGTCGCCTGGCTGCACCACCGCTTCACCCAGCGGCGGGCGCGGGACTGGCTCGCGGACCTCCAGTTCGTGTGCGCCGCGCCGCGCCCGCGTGAGGGCTACGTGCCGCCCTCGCCCGAGGCGTCGGGCGAGCCCCCGCCCTGCGCGGCCTGCGCGACGGGCGGCGGCAGCCCCGGAAGCCCCAGCGGTCCAGGCGGCCCCGGAGGCGGGGCCACACACGACCCGCTGACCGCGCACAACGCGATAGCCGACCTCGTCGACGTGCTGTGGCGCCTGTCCTCGCTCGCCGCCGAGCCGACCCAGGGCGAACTGGGCCGGATCACCTCGGCGCTGGCCTCGCTGCGTTACGGGGGCTACGGGGGCAGCGGCGGCGGCCCGCGCCCCGGCCGCTACGGCGAGGGCGGCGGGCTCGCCTTCCCCGACGTGGCCGGACGGTGGACGCGAGCGCTCCGGGACGGGGCACGCGTCCCCGGCCTGCCGATACCAGGAGGGGAAGACGCATGAGCCCGAACCGGATGCGGGTGTCGCTCAGGGACGCGGTGGACCGGGCCAGGGACTGGGGCAGGCTGCGGAAGCTGCTGGCCGCGGCGCTGCTCGTCGCCGTGCTGGGCGCGGGCGGCTGGGCGCTGTGGACGTACTTCGGGCCCGACCCCTCCTGCGGCCCCGGCGTCGAGAAGCGCGGCGAGGACGAGGAGTGCACCGGGGTCACCGATGGCAGCGGCGGGGTCTCCTTCACCGACGAGCTGGAGCCGGTGATGCGGGCCATCGCGCGGGAGAACGAGCGGATCGCGGACAAGGAGCACGCCACCGTCGCGATCATGGTGCCCGTCTCCACGACCGACCCCGTCGTCAAGAAGCAGATCAGACGCGAGGTCCAGGGCGCCTACCTGGCGCAGTACCGCGCCAACCACAGGTCCAACGCGCAGTCGCCGCCCATCCGCCTCGTCCTGGCCAACCCGGGACACGACAGCGCCCACTGGCGCCCCGTCGCCGACCAGCTCGTGGCCATGGCGCACGACGGGCACAACCTGCGCGCCGTCACGGGCTTCGACCTGAGCGTGCGGCGCACCCAGGACACGATCGACTATCTGACGAACGAGAAGGGCATCCCCGTCGTCGGCGGCCCGATCACGGCCGACAACCTCGCCAACACGGCGAAGGAGCCCGACCGCTACCGGGGCCTGGCCCGCGTCGTGCCCACCAACAGCGACCAGGCCAAGGCGCTGGCCAACTTCAACAAGGGCATCAAGGCGTCCAGGACCCTCCTCGTCGAGGACAGGCGCGAGGACGACAACTACGTCCAGACGCTGAAGCAGGCGTTCCAGGAGCAGACGAGGAACGCGCCGCAGATCCCGATGCAGTACGAGTCCCCGGCGGACATGAACGACGAGGGCCGCCTGCCCAACGACTTCTCCCGCATGGTCAACAACATCTGCGACTCCGACGCCGAGGTCATCTACTTCGCCGGGCGCCCCGTGCATCTGCGCCTGTTCGTCAACGCGCTGGGCGGGCGGGGCTGCGACAAGAAGACGTACAAGGTCGTCACAGGGTCCGGCGCCTCGACGCTGGCCACGGACAGCGAGCTGAACTGGGACGCGCTGGCCCCGAAGGGCGGCATCACGGTGGAGTACGCCTCCGTCGCGCACCCTGACGCGTGGAGCGACAAGAGGGCACCGGATACGGGCGGTTCGCGCGAGGCCGTCGAGGAGCTGGAGGACCTGGCGCGGACGGTGGAGACGGACGGGTCCGCCGGGCCCGTAGGCCCCGTCGAGCTGGACGACTCGCGGACGATCTCCGCATACGACTCGGCGTGGACGGCCATCACGGCCATCCGCAACCAGACGGGCCAGAAGACGCCGATGCCGAGCACGGACGACGTGCGGCGGGCGTGGCTGAACCTGCGCGGCAGCCAGAAGGTGGTGGGCGCGAGCGGCTGGATCTGCCTGGACAACGCGGGCAACCCGTACAACAAGGCCGTCGCCGTCGTCCATCTGAACCCCTCGGGCCCGAAGATCGACTTCGTGGGTCTCGCCTGGCCGGAGAACAAGCCCCCGGACGAGCACTGCACCGCGCCCAACAAGCCGGGCGAGTGAGCGGACCGGCGGTCGGGGCCCGTCCGGACCCCGACCGGCCCCGCCCGGCCGCTCAGCCCTGGAGGCCGCTCACAGGGAGGACGCAGTGCGCGGAGCTGGCGAGCATGTCCTCGTCCACGAAGGACTTCAGCGCCTCCTCGCTGACGGGCCTGCCGGGCTTGGCCTCCGGCCAGGGGCGCGTGGCGATCATGAAATAGACCTGCTTGCGCTTGTCGGCCGCCGCCACCCACTCGGGCGGGGCCGGGTACTGCGTGGTCATGTGCGGCATCGTCAGCACCGCCTGGCCGCCCTGGACGATGAGCTTCAGCGGCAGCCGGTTCACCTGGGAGCTGTCCGGCATCACCCCGCCGACCGTCAGCCCCGCGTCCCCGATCAGCCGCCGCGCCGCGGCCTCGGCGACCTCGGGACCGTCCCTGCCGTCCCCGAGGGAATAGGCCAGGAGGAACGGCATGTCCTCGTTGTCCTCGGGGTGCGCTCCGGTCCAGCCGATCACCGTGAGCGTGCCGAACTGGCTGTGCTGGAATTGGCCCGTGTCGGGCGGCGTTGCGGTCATGCGCGACACCCTAATGGCATCGTGTGACGGCTCGTAAGCGAACCGTGACCGGCCCGGCCGCCTCGCGCAGCCGCACGCCCGTACGTCAACCACGCGCCTCAGCAGCGGTTTTCACGGCGTACGGGGAGGCGGCGCCCGCCCGTCGAGGGGCGGGAGCGGGCCCGCGCCGGACGGGACACGTCACCGTTTCGATGGACGCGGAAGCCCGCGCGCGACCGGACCCCGGCACGCGCTCCCCCACGCCCCACACCCCCGCGCCGGGGCGTCCCCTCAGCGCGCCACCGCGAGATCGGCCTCGGGCAGCCACGCGCCGGACGGGCGCGCCAGCCACCCGCCCTCGTCGCCCAGTTCGCGCGCGGCCCCCTCCAGCGCGTCCAGCCCCGGATGGCGCAGCCCGCGCCGCCACACCATCGAGACCGGCGAGAGCGGCACCGGCGCGACGAGGGGCCGCAGCACCATGCCGGGCACCCCGATGAACACCTCGCTGGCCAGCACGGACCAGCCCCGCTTCCGTACGACCCGCGCGAACTCCGCCTCACCGTCGATCTTCGGGAAGGGCGGCGCGAGGCCGATGCCGCGCCCCGCGAAGAGGGCACGCGCGTAGTCCGTCCACTCGGCCGTGCCGTCGTTGCCCGCGCCCGCGTACAGGGTCTCCCCGGCCAGCGCGGCGAGCGGCACCTCGGCCGCGCCCGCGAGCGCGTGCTCCTCGGGGAGCAGCACCGCGACCCGCTCGTAGCGCACCAGCCGGTGCCCGAGCCCGGCCCGTACGGACGCGTCCAGGCCCGCGAAGCGGCCGAAGGAGACGTCGAGCCGCCCGGCCGCGAGATCGGCCGCCGCGGCCGTCAGACCCGAGTGGTAACGGGCGACGAACTCGACGCCGGGCGCCCGCGTACGCGCCAGGTCCAGCACCCGCTGCCCCGTGCTGACGGGCGCGGCGGCGTCCACGGCCAGCGGGCGGTCGGCGAACGGGCCGGACGAGCCGAACGGGCCCAGAGCCGCGCCGAGTTCGCCGTACGCCTCCAGGACGCGCCGCGCGTACGGCAGCAGCCGCTCGCCGTCCCGGGTGAGCGCGACGTGGCGGGTCGTGCGCAGGAACAGCGTCGCCCCCGTCTCCCGCTCCAGCCGCCGTATGTCGCGGCTGAGCGCCTGCTGGGCTACGTACAGGCGTGCGGCGGCACGCGTGAAGTGCAGTTCGTCCGCGACGGCCACGAAGGCGCGCAGGAGGCGGGGGTCGATGTCGCGGCTCACTCCTCGGAGATTAACAACGGTCGCGCGTCAATGGTGTGGCAATCGGTGTTGGACCGAGGGGCGGCGGCGCCACGACGCTTGTTCCATGCCGAAAACCCCCCAAGGGCCCGCTCAGCGGCCCAGGTTCCGCCCTGTCCGCTTCGCAGCGCCCGTCCCCGTGCCCCGGGGCGACGGGCAGAAGACGCGGTTCGCCGTCAACGGCCACACGCTCGTCACCGTGGACCACCCGCCGTCCACCGAGCCGTCCGGCGAACCGCCGCCGAAAACCCCGCCCCCGCGACGCCGCCCCGCCTGGGCCGCGCCCTACGCGCGCCTCTTCGCTCCGCCCGGCGCGGTCGCCTTCACCCTGGGCAACCTCCTCGCGCGGCTCCCCATGGGCATGTTCACCGTGTCCGCCGTGATCATGATCGTGGCGACGCGTGACTCGTACGCGCTCGCCGGGGCCGTCACCGCCACCGGGCTGGCCACCACCGCCGTCGTCGCCCCTCTGACGGCCCGGCTCGTGGACCGGTACGGCCAGGCCAGGATCGCCGTGCCCGCCGCAGCGCTCGCCGCGTGCGGCTCGCTGAGCCTGGTCGCGTGCGTGCGGTACGGGGCCCCCGACTGGGCCCTGTTCGCCTCGTACGCCGCGACCGCCACCACCCCCAACACCGGCGGCATGTCCCGCGCGCGCTGGGCCCATCTGCACAGGGGCGACGCGGCGGCCCGGCACACCGGCAACTCCTTCGAACAAGCCGCCGACGAGCTGTGCTTCATGACGGGCCCCGTGCTCGCCGCCTTCCTGTGCACCGCGCTCTTTCCCGAGGCCGGAACCCTGACCGGCGTCGCGCTGCTGCTGACGGGGACGCTGATCTTCGCGGCGCAGCGCCGCACCGAGCCGCCCGTGGTCCACGCGGAAACGGGACCCCGTCGCGCACCCCTGCCCCTGCGCCTGCCCACGCTGCTGCCGCTGCTGGTCACCTTCCTCGCGACGGGCGCGGTCTTCGGCTCGCTGGAGGTGGTCACGCTCGCCTACGCGGACGCCTCGGGCCACCGGGCCGCGGGCGGCGCGGTACTGGCGCTCCAGGCCCTCGGCTCGGGCGTCGCGGGGCTCGTCCTCGGCACGCTCCCCCCTCGCGGCTCCCTCCCCCGGCGGCTGCTCGTGTGCGTCGGCGCCATGTCGGCCCTGATGACGCTGCCCCTGCTGGCGGCGTCCGCCACGGGAAGCCTCGTCGTCCTCGGCGCCGCGCTGCTGGTCGCGGGCATGGCGACGGCTCCGACGATGGTCACGGGAATGACCGTGGTGCAGCGCGTGGTGCCTGCGGCACGGCTGAACGAGGGCATGACGCTGGCCGTGACCGCGCTGCTCAGCGGCATCGCGGCGGGTTCGGCGCTGGGCGGCTGGGCGGCCGAGCACGCGCCGGGCGACGGCGCCGTGGCGTACGCGGTCCCGGTGGCCGCCGCGCTCACCGCGACGGCGGTGACGGCGCTGACGTCCCCATGGCGCACCCCGCGCCCCGCGCGCCGTCACACGCGGGGCGAGTAGTGCTGCGGCCAGTCCCGCTCCTCGGGCAGCGGCAGGTTCCGCGCCGGGGTCTCCACGGCCGGGGCGCCCGCAGCGTGCAGCCCCGCCTCGCGCTCCCAGCCCGCACGGGCGCGCGGGTGGAAGCGCCGCGAGCGCGGCACCAGCTTCCACGCGTGGTGGACCAGCTTCCCGAAGCGCCGCAGCCGCCGCTCGTCGCGCACCGTCCAGCGGTAGCCGAGCCGTTCGCGCACGGCGGGCGGGAACAGTCCGACGGTGTACCAGAGCGTGAACCGCGCCTGCGGCCCGCGCAGCAGCCGCCACACCACGTCGGGCATCCGGCGCAGCGCCGGGGGCTTGGCGATGTAGCGCACGTCGAGCACGTCGCGCGTCGCCTTGTTGTCCTCCAGCACCTCGCGGGCCATGCGCTCCCAGTACGCCTGGAACGCCTCCCAGTCGCGCGGCACGGGCCGCATGCTCATCCCGTACATCCGCCACCAGCGCACGTGCTCCTCGAACAACTGCCGCTTCTGCGCCTCGGAGAGGCCGGGCCCGAAGCGGTCGGCGACGAGCACCGTCAGCATGAAGAACGTGGAGTGCGCCCAGTAGAACGTGTCGGGGTCGAGCGCGTGGTACGGGCGGCCGTGCCGGTCCACACCCTTGATCGTGTGGTGGTAGCCGCGCACCTCGCGGGCCGTCCGCGCGGCGCGGGGGCCGTCGTAGACGACGCCCCCGATCGGGTAGAGCGAGCGGAAGAGCCGCTCCCAGCGCTCCTCGAAGAAGCGCGAGTGCTCCTCGACCCCGGCGCCCAGGCCCGGGTGCATGTTCTGCATCGCGCCCGCCCAGGGCGCGAGGAGGACGCCGCGCCAGTCCCCGAAGAACCGCCAGGTGAGCGTCTCGGGCCCCAGCGGCTCGGGCTCGGCACCCTGTTCCGGTTCTTCCGGTTCGCGTGACGGCATGGCACCCGCACCTCTCGTCTCGCCTCGCTCTCGCCCTCGCACACACGCACGGTGGCCTCCCCGCTCCCTTCCCACGACGGGGGACCACAACACGAAGGCCGTGACCGCTGGTAAGCGATCACGGCCTGGGTGCCATGGGGTGAGCGAACGTCGAGGATGGCGTGTGCAGGCACACACCGTCCTCGAACTCGTGGAGATGGCGGGAATCGAACCCGCGTCCAACGAAGTGGAAGGAGGGCTTCTCCGAGCGCAGTCCGCTGCGATTTTCTCGGCCCCGGAGATCTCGCGGACAAGTCTCCGACGGGCCCAGTCACTGTGAGATGTCCCGGCAGGCCCCGTGACCGGGCCTACGCGGTGAAGTTCCCTAGCTGATGCCAGGATCCGGGTCGGGAACGCACCCGGGCTGACACTTCATGCTTGCTGCTTAGGCAGCAAGCGCGAAGGAATCGCGCTTCTGATTGGCGATTATTTTTTTGCGGCAGATGGTTAACGAGATCATTGCCGCGTTCCTCGGCTCGCTTCCCCTGCTTCGACGTTCGCTGTCGAAACCGATCATCCCCATGTTGAGTTAACAAACAGCACACCCTCGCGGGCGGCTCTGTGACCATGGTACGGGACCCGGCCACGCCTAGGCCAACCTTTTACCGGTCCGGCCTATTCCCAAGCCGCTGACCTGGGCAAACCGGCCACTTCGGACCGCCCGGACGCCGGGCCCGTCACCCCTCCGCGACCCGCTGCCGCCGCTTGACCGCCGAGATCGCGCGGTCCGTCTCGCGGCGGTCCTGCTTCTCGCGGAGCGTCTGCCGCTTGTCGTACTCCTTCTTGCCCTTGGCGAGGGCGATCTCGACCTTCGCCCGCCCCCGGTAGAAGTAGAGCTGGAGCGGCACCAGGGTGTGGCCCGTCTCCTGCGTCTTGCCGACCAGCTTATCGATCTCGGAACGGTGCAGCAGCAGCTTCCGCTTGCGGCGTGCCGCGTGGTTCGTCCACGTGCCCTGCGCGTATTCCGGAATGTGCACGTTGTGCAGCCAGACCTCACCCCCGTCGATCTGCGCGAACCCGTCCACCAGGGAGGCGCGGCCCTGACGCAGCGACTTCACCTCGGTACCGGTGAGCACGATGCCGCACTCATAGGTGTCGAGGATGACGTAGTCGTGCCGGGCGCGCTTGTTCTGCGCGATGAGCTTGCGCGTGTCCTTCTCGTCCTTGGCCTTCGCCTTCGACCTGACGGTCTTCATCTTCGCCATAGCCAGGCCATTGTTCCACTACGACCGGGTGGCGAGGCCACTCAATACTGTGCGGGCCCGCTCCGTGGCCTCCCGGTCCGAGCCGCCCTCGACCGTCAGATCGGGGGTGATGCCCGCGCCCTCGACCTCGCGGCCCGACGGGGTGGTGTAGTGCCCGACGGTCATCTCGGCGACGGAGCCGTCCGGCAGCTTGCTCGGCACCTGGACCGAGCCCTTGCCGAACGTGCGGGAGCCGACCACCACGGCCCGCCCCCGGTCCTGGAGCGCGCCGGTCAGCAGCTCGGCCGCGCTCATCGTGCCGCCGTCGACGAGGACCACGAGCGGGCGGTCGGCGTCGCCGCCGCGCTCGGCGTACAGGGCGCGCTGCGCGCCGTGCTCGCCGTAGGTGGCGACGAGGCCGCCGTCCAGGAAGGCGGAGGCCGCCGAGACGGCCTCGGTGACCAGGCCGCCGGAGTTGCCGCGCAGGTCGAGGAGTATCCCGGAGCCCCGCGGCACCTCGTCCTCGACGGCCTCGCGCACCTGCTCGCCGGAGTCCTTCGTGAAGGAGGAGACCTGGATCCGGGTGGCGCCGGGGCCGAGCTGGTCGACGTCGACCGCGTCCGCGGTGAGCCTGGTGCGCCGCAGCGTCTCGGTCCACCGCTCGCCATCGCGGCTCAGCCCGACGGTGACGGTGCTGCCCGCGCCGCTCGAAGCGGCGGGGACGGAGGCGGCTGGCGCGGACGCGTGCCGGGCCACGGACGCCGCCGCCGGTGCCGCCGGTGCCGTCGCCGAGGAGTCGGAGGGGGCGAAGGAGGAGCGTGAGGTGGAAGAGGAGGGGGAGGCGGTCGCCGGGTCGGGCCCGGAGCCGCGCAGCAGGGAGACCACCTCGGTGACGGGGCGGCCCGTCACGTCCTCGCCGTCGATGGAGCGCAGCCGGTCGCCCGCGCGGATTCCGGCCTTGTCGGCGGGGCTGCCGGGCTGCACCCGGTGCACGTCCACTTCCGGGGCGCCGTGTGCGCCGCTCTCCTGGCGGACGGAGATGCCGACGCCCACGTACTCGCCGTCCAGGGTGCGCCGCAGGCCCTCGTACTCGCGCGCCGTGTAGGAGGAGGACCAGCGGTCGCCGCTGCGGCTGACCAGCTCGTCGGCCTCCTCGGAGCCTTCCGCTTCCGCGCCGCGCCCGCGTCCCGTGTCGTCCTGGGGGCCGGAGCCGGGCCCCGTGTTCTTGGCGTCGCCGCCGCTTCCGTCCAAGTGCGCGTTCACGGGGTGGCGGCCGGCCGAGCCGTCTGCGGCGCCCGCGAGGCTGCGTGCCTCGTCGCCCCAGGATCCGGTGGCCGCGCCCGTCCCCAGGACGCTCGCGAAAACCAGTGTCAGTGCGGCTCCGCGGCGGAGACGCCTGGAAGTCCCCCGGCCGGAATCAGGGGGAGGAACAGAGAACCACAAGCCCGACATGCTGCGGAGTCTAGGCCAGACGCGGGCGCCGCACGGGGCGTTGGGCGTACGGCGCCCGCGTCATTGGTCACACCTTCAGGTACTTGCGAAGCGTGAAGAACGCCGCCACAGCGGGCATCAGCACTCCCACCGCGATGATGAACGGCAGCACCTTCACCACCGCGTCCCAGCCGATGAAGTTGATCAGAACGATCTTCTCCTGGAGCCAGTTGTTGATCAGGAAGTACTTGCCCCCGACCAGCAGCACACAGGCCAGGCCCGCGCCGATCAGCCCCGCGATGGCGGCCTCCAGGATGAACGGCATCTGGATGTAGAAGCTGGAGGCGCCCACCAGCCGCATGATCCCCGTCTCCCGCCTCCGGCTGAACGCCGACACCCGGACGGTGTTGACGATCAGCAGCAGGGCAACGACCAGCATCAGCGCCATCACACACAGCGCCGCGATGTTCATGCCGTTGAGCAGGTTGAAGAGGTTCTCCAGCAGACTTCGCTGGTCCTGTACCTCCTGCACGCCCTGTCTGCCGGAGAACGCCGTCTGGAGCACCTGGTACTTGGTCGGGTCCTTGAGCTTGACCCGGTACGACTCCTGCATCTGGTCCGGCGTCAGCGAGTCGGCGAGCGGCGAGTCCTCGAACTGCTCCTTGTAGTGCTTGTACGCCGCGTCCGAGGACTCGTAGTAGACCTTGTCGACGACCTGGAGCTTCTCCAGATCCGTCTTGATCTGCTGCTTCTGCTGCGAGGTGACGGCGCCCTTCGCGCAGTTGGGGTCCGAGGCGGCGTCGTTCTTGTTGCAGAGGTAGATCGACACCTGGACCTTGTCGTACCAGTACCCCTTCATGGTGCTGACCTGCTCGCGCGCGAGCAGTGAGCCTCCCGCGAGGGCGAGCGAGAGGGCGACCGAGACGATCACCGCGAAGGTCATCGTGAGATTGCGGCGGAGACCGACGCTGATCTCCGACAGTACGAACTGGGCGCGCATGGCGTCCTTTCAGCCTTTCAGTGGTGTTGCTGCCTCGACCGGCAGTGCCGTTCGGGCCGCTTCAGTGCTGGTAGCCGTAGACGCCGCGCGACTGGTCGCGCACGAGCCGGCCGCGTTCGAGCTCGACGACCCGCTTGCGCATCTGGTCGACGATCTGCTGGTCGTGCGTGGCCATCACGACCGTGGTGCCGGTCCTGTTGATGCGGTCGAGCAGCTTCATGATGCCGACGGAGGTCTGCGGGTCGAGGTTGCCCGTGGGCTCGTCGGCGATCAGCAGCATCGGCCGGTTGGCGAAGGCACGCGCGATGGCCACGCGCTGCTGCTCACCACCGGACAGCTCACCCGGCATCCGGTCCTCCTTGCCGCCGAGACCGACCAGGTCCAGCACTTCGGGGACCGTCTTGCGGATCTGGCCGCGGGACTTGCCGATGACCTCCAGCGCGAAGGCGACGTTCTCGCCGACGGTCTTGTTGGCCAGCAGGCGGAAGTCCTGGAAGACCGTGCCGAGCTGGCGCCGCATGTGCGGCACCTTCCAGTTGGAGAGCCGGGCCAGGTCCTTGCCGAGGACGTGCACCTGGCCATGAGAGGCCCGCTCCTCGCGCAGGATCAGCCGCAGGAAGGTGGACTTGCCGGAGCCGGAAGAACCCACCAGGAACAGGAACTCGCCCCGCTCGACCTCCAGCGACACATCGCGGAGGGCTGGACGGTTCTGCTTGGGGTAGGACTTGGAGACGTTGTCGAATCGGATCACGGATACACCACGTCGACCTGGGTAGGGGCAGCGGAAGCCGGAGTGCGGCTCCCCGTCGGTGGGGCGACCTTACGCGAAGCCGTGCGCACCGCGCAGTCAGCGCCCGGTGTTGGTGGGTTTATTCACGGATCCTTTAGGTATAAAACAGGCACCCGCCGCTTCCCGCCCTTCACGGGCCTTCCCGGCGCCTCGGGCCTTCCGGCACCCCCGTAGGCTCTCCCCTGGGGCTCACCCCCGGAACTTCTCCGCCGGGCTCTCCTCCGGCGCTCCAGGAGGGTCTACGGGACGCTTCCGGAAGCCGCACGGCCGGTCTTGCCCGCGCCTCTGCGGGACGCGCCGAGAGCTGGCACAGTGGAGGGGGAGCACCCTTGGGGAACGAATCACACGCGGGTGTCGTTGGCATGGCTGAGGAGGAGTTCGCATGACATGCGACCGACTGGTGTGTGCCAACTGCGCGGGTCCCGTGAGCGAGGGCCGCTGCTCGGTCTGCCGCGCCCACCGTGCGCGCCTGCACCGGGAGTCCCCCCTCGCGAGCCTCTCCCCCGCCACACTGCTCGGGCTTCTGCTGGCCCTGATCGCGGTGGCGCTGTTCGCGGAGCGCATGGCCACGGCGTAAGCGCGCACATTACGGCGTATCCGCACGGATGTCCGTAGCCGTACGCGCGCGCACGCGCGTGTACGCACCCACACACCCACCGCACGCACGAGGGGCCCGGAACGGCGTACCGTTCCGGGCCCCTCGTCATGGCTTACGCCGGATTACGTGCGCCTTCTCAGGCGGCCGTACGACGGTTGATCATGCGCGGCATCAGACGGAAGCCGACGCCACCCGCGATCATCGTCGCGGCGCCCACCAGCAGGAAGGTCGTCTCGGCGGAACCGGTCTCGGCCAGCTCCTCCTTGGCGTCCGACGGCGTCTGCGGCTGCTGCTCGACCGGGGTGCTGCCCGCGCTGTCCGGGTCGGTACTCCCGCTGTCGCAGTTCACGCTGGACTCGTCCAGCTCGCAGGTGCCGGTGTCGTCGCCGCCACCGCCGGAGCCGCCGATCGTGGCGGGCTCTTCGCCGCCACCGGAGTCACCGCCGGAGTCGCCGCCGCTGCTGGAGCCGCCGGAGTTGCCGCCGCCGGTGTCCCCGCCAGTGTCACCACCCGTGTCTCCACCGGTGTCGCCACCCGTGTCACCACCCGTGTCTCCACCGGTGTCGCCGCCGGTGTCCCCACCGGTGTCGCCACCCGTGTCCCCACCGGTGTCACCACCCGTGACGGTGCCGCCGATGCCGCCGGTGTCACCGCCAGTGTCGCCACCGGTGTCACCACCCGTGTCGCCGCCGGTGCTGCCGGAGTCGCCGCCAGTGGTGTCGCCGGAGGTGCCGCCGTCCGCGCCACCGTCTCCGCCACCGATGATCCCGCCAATGATGCCGCCGATGATCCCGCCGCTCTCCTCCTGCGAGGAAGAGCCGCCGGTGTCGGCGGCCTGTGCGGCGCCCGCGGCAGTGAGCGACGCGCCGGCCGCGAACACGGCACCGGCTGCGATACGCGCTACACGCAGCCGCGTCTTCGAATTGGTCATGTGCCAACTACCCCCAGTAGCTGTACTTGTCAGTGGGACAGCCCTGTGCCGGGCTGCGGAACATCACTCGGGGCTCGGGCGCATCCACTCGCCCCCATACAGCGCCCATGACACAGGCATGCCGAGCGAACAGCTTTCCCATTTTTCACACGGGCGTCAAGCGAGATCCGAGTGAAATGTCCGTGCAGGGCGACTAGTTCGAGATGTGCGACGGGAATCACTTCAATTCCCGCGCGACTCCCGCACGTTCAGCACGTCATCGTGTCCTAGACGTGATCAGTTCTGCTCCTGCTGCTCCTGCTGCTTGCGCCAGCGGATGCCCGCTTCGAGGAATCCGTCGATATCGCCGTCGAGAACGGACTGCGGATTCCCGACCTCGTGTTCCGTACGCAGGTCCTTCACCATCTGGTACGGGTGCAGCACGTAGGAACGCATCTGGCTGCCCCAGGAATTGCCGCCGTCGCTCTTGAGCGCGTTCATCTTGGCCTGCTCCTCCGCCCTGCGGTGGGCGAGCAGCCGGGACTGCATGACGCGCATGGCGGCGGCGCGGTTCTGGATCTGGGACTTCTCGTTCTGGCAGGAGACGACGATCCCGGTCGGGAGGTGCGTCATGCGCACGGCGGAGTCCGTGGTGTTCACGGACTGGCCACCGGGGCCCGAGGAGCGGAAGACGTCGATCCGCAGCTCGTTCTCGGGGATGTCGATGTGGTCGACCTGCTCGACGACGGGCAGCACCTCGACCCCCGCGAAGGAGGTCTGGCGACGGCCCTGGTTGTCGAACGGCGAGATCCGCACCATGCGGTGGGTGCCCTGCTCGACGGAGAGCGTGCCGTACGCGTACGGAGCCTTCACGGTGAAGGTCGCGGACTTGATGCCCGCCTCCTCCGCGTAGCTGATGTCGAAGACCTCGGTCGGGTAGCCCTTGCGCTCGGTCCAGCGCAGATACATCCGCATGAGCTGCTCGGCGAAGTCCGCTGCGTCCACGCCGCCCGCCTCGGCCCGTACGTTGACGACGGCCTCGCGGGGGTCGTACTCGCCGGACAGCAGCGTGCGGACCTCCATCTCGTCCACGGCCTTGCGGACGGACTCCAGCTCCGTCTCCGCCTCGCTGCGCGCGTCCGCGTCGTCCTCGGAGGCGGCCAGCTCGAAGAGCACCTCAAGATCGTCGATGCGGGAACGGAGTTCTTCCGCGCGGCGCAGGTGGCCCTGGAGGTAGGACAGCTTGCTCGTGATGCGCTGCGCGTTCTCCACGTCGTCCCACAGGTCAGGGGCCGCCGCCTGCTCCTCCAGCGCGGCGATATCAGCGCGCATCCTGTCGAGGTCGAGGACGGCCTCGATCGACTCCATGGTGGAGGAGAGGGATTTCAGCTCTTCGGATACATCGACGACTGCCACCCCTCCACCCTAACGGCTGCCCACCCGAACACCCCCCTCCCGGTCACCGGGGCCCGGCCCGCCCCCTTGCCAGGGGGCGCAGCCCGGGTGCCCCCTGGGGTTTCGTTGCGCGACTGCGGCCCGATGGCACGGGTTGTGCCTCCTCGCCATGCGGAACGCCTGCCCACACAGTGGGGCGCCGTCCACGGCAGGGGGCGGAGCCCCTCCGGCGGGGCGCCGGTTCACACCAGTGGAGGCCACCGGCCGGAAGCTGGCCGCGACCGGGAGGGGACGTGGTGGGGTGTCCCCGCAAGTGGTGGCGACGAGTATGTACAGGCAGCCGAAAAGCCGACCCGCACTTGTCGCCGCCCGAGGAGACACCCCGGCACGGCACCGACCCCCACCAGCAGGCAGCCGAAAAACCGACCCGCACTTGTCGCCGCCCGAGGAGACACCCCGGCACGGCACCGACCCCCACCACACACCAACCCCGCACGGCCACCGGCACAAGCCAAGAACCACGCGGCGCAAGCCGCGACGCACCGGTCCACACGCCGCGCCGAAGCCACCGGCCAGGCAGCCGAACACGGCGCACCGCACCCCGCGAAGGGAACCGCTACGGCGTGTCCGGCTGTTCCACCGCCGGGGCGGGCTGCGTCGTGCCGCCCTCGTCGTCGGCCGTGGCGAACCATCCGCCCACTCCGGCAGCGGCCGCCACCGCCGCCGCGATCGCGCTGAGCTTCAGGCGCCGCCGTCTCAGCTCCGCCGCCGAAGGCGCACGGTGCCGCGCCGACCCGGCGCGCCGCTCCCCCGCGGCCCGGGGCGCCCGCGCCGTCCCGTGCGCACCCCCCGCCAGCTCGTCGGCACCGGGCACCCGCATGCTCGTATGCGTGTCCCGGTTCGAGTCGGGCCCCGCACCGCTGTGCACCAGCGGCACCGCGGCCTGCTGCGGACCAGGCTGCTGCCCGGCCCCGCCTCCCGGACCCGGACCCGCACCCGAACCCGCTCCGCCCCCGGACCGCACCGGGGACGCCCCCGACGCCGCGCCCGGCTCCTCGCCGTACCCCTCGAACCCGCCGTACGACTCCTCGGGCTGCTCGTCGATGTCCAGCGCCGGATACCCGTCGAGTGACGGCAGCAGTTCCCGCAGCCTCGCCGCCAGCTCCACGGCCCGCAGCCGGGAAGCGGGCGCCTTGGCCAGGCACTGGTGGATGAGCTGCCACAGTTCGTCGGGGATGCCGGGCAGCGGTGCGACCGTCTCCGTGACGTGCCGTCGCAGCACCGCGCCCGGGTGGCCGCCGCCGAAGGGGGTGAAGCCCGCGAGCAGCTCGTAGAGGACGGTGGCCAGCGCGTAGATGTCCACGGACGCGCGCGGCGGGAGGCCCTCGACGATCTCGGGGGCGAGGTAGTCGGGCGTGCCGATGATCGACGTCGCGCGGGTGCGGCGCGGGGAGTCGATCAGCTTGGCGACGCCGAAGTCGGTGAGCAGCACGGGCGGCGCCCCGCCCGGCCCGGGGGGCGCGAGCGCGTCCAGCAGGACGTTCTCGGGCTTGACGTCCCGGTGGACGACGCCCGCCGCGTGCGCCGCGGCGAGCCCGTCGGCGATGTCGGCCGCTATCGCGACGGCGGGCTGCGGCGCGAGGCGCCGCTCGTGCTCCAGCCGTGTACGCAGGTCAGTGCCCCGGACGAGCTGCATGACCAGCGCGAGGTCGTTGCCGTCCACGACGAGGTCGCGTACGGACACCACGCGCGGGTGGTCGAGGGAGAGCAGCACCGAGCGCTCCCGTACGAACCGCTCGACGAGGTCCTGATCGGAGGCGAGGTCCTCACGCAGCAGTTTGACGGCGACGGGGCCCTCGGGGCCCTCGCCCAGCCACACCGTGCCGGCGCTGCCGCGTCCCAGGATCTGGTGAGCGGTATAGCGACTGCCGATCTTCCGTGCCATAGCGACAAAGCTACGCGGCAAGTGGGGTCTTGAGAGCCCTGGATGCCGTTAACAGTCACTTCTGTGGGGGAAATCCCTCTCCAGAAGTCGATAAATCTCCGAACTCGCGCCCCATTCGGGCCGACCGGCTCGTATCCGGCCGACCCGATTCCCTCGCGCTTCCACGGAGTTACGGAGACGGCGTCATTAGCCGCCGCCCGCGGTGCTCACGAAATCCTGAATCTGTCCGAAGACATCCGTGACCGACTGCCAGAAACTCTTGCCCTGGGCCCACCACTCGGGAACCGGGGTGAAGTTCCACACCAGAACACAGATCACGACGATGATCAGGATCATGAACAGGCAGCCCTTGAGGCAGCCGAGGCCCGGAATGCGCATCGGGTTCGCGCTGCGCTGCCTGGGCTCGCGGCGCGGACGCGGCTCCGGCGGGGGCTGCGGCGGACGCTGCCGCTCCGGAGGCCGCTGCTGGCGGCGTTGCGGCGGCTGCTGCGGGCGCTGCCCGTACTGCTGCGGCGGCGGGCCCTGCTGCTGCGGCGGCTGCGCGGGCGGCGGGCCCGCACGGCGCTGGGGCCTGCGGCGCAGCGGGTCCAGGCTCGGGTCGAGCGGCTGGACCTGGGTCTGTTCGTTGCGGTCGCGCGCGGCCCGCAACTGGTTCTCCCAGGGATGCGGCCCGTCAGGCTGCGGGGGCTGCTGCGGCGGTCCGCCGGGCACCGGGGGCATGACCTGGGTGGGGTCGGAGCCCGAGCCGTCGCCCTGCCCGTACCCCTGACCGCCCTGGCCCTGCCCCTGTCCGGGGCCTCCGGTCTGGGGCATCACGCTGGTCTGCGCGTCCGGGTCGTACCCGCCCGACTGGTGCGCGGCGGCGGCGCCGCCCGCCGCACCCGCCGCGAGGCCCGCGGCACCCGCAGCGCCGGCCGCGCCGCGCCCCGTGTGGGGCAGCACCTGCGTCGGATCGGCGTCCCCTGTGCCCGCTCCGGCACCGGCCGCTCCCGTGTCGGGCACGGGCGCGGGCGCCGGATCGGGCGCGAGCAGCGCCGCGACGCCCATGGCGGCGCCCGCCTGCTCGGCCGTGGCACCGGCGCCGATGCCGGAGGCGACGGCCCGGAGGGCGCGCGCGAGGTTGACGGCGCTGGGGCGCTCGTCGGGGCTCTTGCGCAGGCAGCGCTCCATGACCGTCCACAGCGGCTCCGGGATGCCCTGGGGTCGCTGCGGCTGCTCGCCGAGGTGGCGGTGGAGCACTTCGAGGGTGTTGCTGCCGGAGAACGGCGGACGGCCGGTGACCAGCTCGTACAGCAGGATGCCCGCACCGTAGATGTCCACTGCGGAGGTCTGCGGGCGGCCCTCGGCCGACTCGGGCGCGATGTAGGACGGGGTGCCGACGAACTCCTGGGTACGCGTCAGCCCCGGGGAGTCCGCGAGGCGCGCGATGCCGAAGTCCGTGAGCATCGGCCGCATGCCGTCCGCGTCGTTGGCGAGCAGGACGTTCGCGGGCTTCAGATCCCGGTGCACGACGCCGTCGGCGTGGCTGGCGGCGAGCGCGTCGGCGACCTGCGCGGTCACCAGGGACGCGCCGACGGGTGAGAAGGGACCGTTATCGCGGAGATAACGGTGCAGGTCAGGACCGTCGACGAGGTCCATCACGAGGGCGAGCAGATCGCCCTCGACGACGAGATCCCGGGTTCTGACGATGTTGTGGTGCGTCAGGCGGAGGAGGACGGAGCGCTCCCGCAGGAAGCGCATGACCACATCCGGGTCGTTCGCCAGCTCCTCCTTGAGCACCTTGATCGCAACCGTCTCACCGGGCTGCCCGGCCACGGCCGCCTCGGCGCCCGCCGTCTCCCGCTGGCGCGCCCGCCAGACGGTCCCCGTGGCGCCGCGTCCGAGCGGCTCCTCGAGCAGATACTTGCTGCCTACCGGCCGCACGTCATGCGCTCCCTGGTCTCGTACTGCAATCCCGCCCACAATAGTGCCGTCTCCGGGGACGGCCGACCGGCCGCGTGCACACCTGTGCACAACTGTTGTCCGCACCGTTCCCCGCGCGGCGCGGCCGTGGGGGCTTCAGGGGAGGACGCGCGGCGCGTGCGGATCGGTTGCGGCACCGGACCGACGGCCGGAAGTGACCGTTCCGAAACGTGCGGTGAGCGGTCACCGAGCGTGCGGCGAGTGCGCGCGGAGCGTCCGGTGAGCGGTCCCGATGGCTCCCGATTCGGTCTTTCCCCGTTCTTCGTACGGTCCGAGCAGGGCCTCTTGCGCGCCGAGCCGACCAATCAAGATCATTGAGGGGCGGTGCGGGGGCGCGTTGTCAGTGCCGGGTGCGAGGATGCACCCGGCATCAAGTGCGGTGTGAGTGTGTGTGCTGGACGCACGAGCGCGGAGGGGCCCGCGGCCTCTCGGGCGCTCGTGGCATGGGGTATCCCCGGGGCGTCAGCCCAGGGGGACGGGACCGGGAGGGGCCGATGCAGATCCGGCTGACTGTCGCCCTCGGGCCGCGTGGCGGTCAGAGCGCGGAGGCAGGGAGCGGGGCGGCGTGCGACGTCGTGGTGACGGCCCCCGCGGGTACGGTGCTGGCCGCTGTGACCGGCGCGCTGGCGTCGACGGCCGCCTCGGCCGTCGCGTCGGGCGGCGCGGCCGCGGGTGCGGGCGGTGCCGTTTCCGGGGCGCCCGGTGCAGGTGCCGGTGCTGCCGGTGCAGGTGCCGGTGCTGCCGGTGCAGGTTCCGGTTCTGGTGCCGGTGAGGGCGGCGGCAGGGGCGAGCGGCGCGGGAAGGGCGGCGCGGCCGAGCACGGCTCCGAGCCCGTCGCTGTGTACGTGGGGACGGAGCGCCTGGACCCGCATCGCCAGGTGCTCGGCGAGCCCCCGCTGCTGGACGGCGCCGTGGTCTCGCTGCACGGCCCCGCCGCGCCCTCTCCGGCGTCCGCCGCCGCGTATGCCTCGGCACTCTCCGCTTACGGCTCGGCGAAGGCCAGGCTCCATGTGGTCTCCGGGCCCGACGCGGGCGGGGTGCATCTGCTCCAGGGCGGCAAGGTCACGCTGGGCCGCTCGGCCGAGGCGGACGTGCCGCTGGACGATCCCGATGTCTCCCGCCTCCACTGCGCGGTCACGGTCACGGACGGCGGCGCCGTCACCGTCACCGATCTCGGCTCGACGAACGGCACCTCGGTCGACGGCGCGCCCGTCGGCGGCCGTCCCGCCCTCTTCCAGCCGGGCGCCACGCTGCGGATCGGGGAGTCGGCTGTGCGGCTGGAAGCGTCGGGCACCTCCGGCGCGGGCGCGCCCGGTGACACACCGCCCGCGCTGCCCGTCTCGCTGGCCACCGTGCCCGACGGCAAGGGGAGGCTGCGGCTGGCCGCCGGGCCCGATGACGGGCCGGGGGCCGGGGCCCATGCGGCAGGCGCGGGCCCCTGGGAGGCCGGGGCGCACGCGTCGGCCGTACCGCCACGGCCCAGCGCCGACCCGTCGCGGCCCACGCACTCCTACGCGCCCGGCGCCCCCTTCCCCGGCTCGGACCGCACGCACGGCGCGGGCTTCGCTGCGCCGCTGCCCGCCGAGTCGGAACCGGAGCGCGAGCGCAGGCGAGCACGCGGCCTGGGCGCCTGGGCGCGCCGCTTCACGGGCGTGCGCGGCGAGGACGAGGCCGACACCTCGCCCACCGCCAGGCCGACGGGCGGTCCGGGCGGCCCGGGCGGTCCGGGTCGCCCAGGCGGGCACGCGGACGGCCCCGAAGGCGCGCTGTGGCCCGGCGCCGACGCGGGCCCGTGGGACGGCTCCGTCGACGGGCCGGCGCACCCGTACCCGGCTTCCGGCTCCCCTCTCCACGGGGCGCGGGGCACGGCCACGTCCCCCGGGAAGCGCTGGCCCGACCCTGCCGGTGTACTGCTCACGGCGCTCGGCCCCGGGCCCCGCCTGTGGGAGCGCGGCCCCGGACACCCCGCGGCCATGACGGTGCGGCTCGGCAGCGCGCACCGCAGCGGCGGGCGTCCCGGCGAGCCCGTCACCGTGGATCTCCGGGGCGCTGGCGCGCTGGGACTGGCCGGGCCGCGCTCGCGGCTGGCGGGCATGGCGCGTTCCGTCGTGGCGCAACTGGCCGCGCTGCACGGGCCGAGCACGCTGGAGATCGTGCTGCTCTCGGCCGACCGCGCCCGCCCGTCCGCCGCGCGCACGGCCGAGTGGTCCTGGCTCGGCTGGCTCCCCCATGTCCGGCCCGCGCACGGCCAGGACTGCCGTCTGCTGACGGCCTACGACCGCGATCAGGCCGCCGCCCGGACCACCGAGCTGACCCGTCGGCTCGACCAGGAGCGCACGGACCGCGCCCGCGCCCTGCGCGCCGCGGCACCGGGCGCGCTCGGCGTGCCCGGCGCCCCCGGTGTGCCCGGCTCCCCTTCGTCCCCCTCGTCGCACGGGAACGCCCTCGCTGAGCACCCCGGCCCGTACACGCTGCTGATCGTCGACGGCGATCCCGGATCGGCCGCGCTGCGCGAGGCCGTGGCGCGGCTGGCCGTGGAGGGGCCCGCCGCCGGTATCCACGCGCTCTGTCTCGCGGAGGCGCCCGCCGCCTCGCCCGCTTCGCCTCTGGACGCCACCATCGAGGCCGCGCACGCGGCCTCACCGGTCTTCCGCGAGTGCGGCACGCTCGCCCTGCTGAGCGGCGCGGTCGCGACGGCGGTGCGGCTGGTGCGGCGCGCTCCGGGCGACCAGGGCACGGGGCCCGTCTGGGAGGCCGGGCCGGGGCACGGCGCAGGGGGGCACGGAAGCGGCGTGCCGGAGGGCGCGGCCAGTGCGGGCGGGACCGTCGGCGCGGGCGGGACCGTCGCCACGATAGACGCCGTGTCCGCCGCCTGGGCCGAGCGGTTCGCCCGGGCGCTGGCCCCCCTGCGGGAGGCCGAGGGCGCCGCGGTGCGCACGGGGAAGGCGGCACGCGCCGCCGTCACCCTGCCCCGCAACTGCCGCCTCCTCGACGAGCTGGGGCTCGCCCGCGCCACCCCGGCCGCGCTGCTGGCCCGCTGGTCCGAGCAGCCCGACGGCTCGGCGGCCGGACGCGCCTCCCTCGTCTTCGGCGCCGGGCCCCGAGGCCCCGTCGAGGCCGAGCTGAGCGGTGCCGGCGCCGGAACGGGTGCGCCGGGAGCGGGCGCTCCGGGTGCACGGGGCGGCGTCGGCGGGCATCTGCTCGTCACGGGCCCCGTGGGCTCGGGCAAGACCGAGCTGCTGCGCTCCCTCGCCGCAGCGCTCGCCGCCGGCGAACGCCCGGAGCGGCTGCGGCTGTTCCTGCTGGACGGCGAGGGCGACGCGGCCCGCGAGGGGCTGCGCCCCTGCTGTGAACTGCCACATGTCACGGGGCATCTGGCGGCGGGCGGTCCGGTGCGGATGCGAGAGTTCGCGCAGGCGCTGTCGGCCGAGCTGAAGCGCAGGGACGGCCTGATCGGCCCGGACGGCACATACGAGGAACACCATCGCGCCGCGGCCCTCGCGCACACGGGCCGCGTCGTCTCCCAGCGCACCCCGCCGGGCGTGACCCCGCCGGGACCCGCGCCCTCGGGCAGCGGCGAGGGCGCGGGCTCACGGGCTCCCGTGGACACGGGCGCCCAGGCGGCGGCCAGGGGCGGCGGGGACATCGAGTCCGACGCCACGCGCGGCACCCTCAGACTCCGCACCCGGACGGGAACCACGGGCGGCGCCGGCGGCCCGACGCCCCCCACGGGCACGGGACCCGGCCAGGCCACGGCACCCGGCGAAGGCGGCTCCCCCGACGGCGAGGGCGAGTCGCGTGCCGCCTCCCGTGCCGTACCGGCCCAGGCCCAGGCCCAGGCGCAGGCCCAGGCCCACGGCGATCAGGTGACGCAGACGGCCCGTACCGCGCAGGCGGCGCAGGCGCCACAGGGCACCGTCGAGGGGCACGGAACCGGAACCGGCCAGGCGACCGGTCAAGGGGCCGCGCAGGGCGAGGCGTCCGTCGTGGAGTCGGCGCTCTCCGGGCCCGAGGGCGACACGTCGCTGCCCCGGCTCGTCATCGTCGTGGACGACTTCGACACCCTCGTGGACCCCGCGCTCGGCAACCCGGGCCGCCCCGCGGCCGGTTCGGTCGTGCGGGCCCTGGAGGCGGTGGCCCGCGACGGGGCGCGGCTCGGGGTGCATCTGGTCGCGGCCAGCGGCCGTCCTGACCGTACGGCGGGCACGCTCCTCGCGCGCACGGCCGGACTGCACGCCGAACTGACGGGCAGCGCCGAAGCGCTGGGCCCCACGGGCGGCGTGGACGCGGACGACGGCGCCGACGAGGACGGCGAGGGACGCGGCGCGGCCCCGCAGCGCGGCGGTCCCGAGGCCGTTCCCGGGCGCGGCGTCCTGCACGCGGCCGGTGACGAGCCGACGGCCTTCCAGGCGGGGCGGGTCACCGGGCGCATTCCGCGCACCTCCACGCTGCGGCCCACCGTCGTGCCCCTGGACTGGGCACGGGCCGGTGATCCACCGGCCCGCCGCCCCGTGCGGGAGCTGGGGAACGGCCCCACCGACCTCGCGCTGCTCGCCAGCGCCGTCGCGCGGGCTGCGCAGTCTCTGACAACGGGCGCCGCGAGCAGGTCACGGACTGGTCAAGATGATGCTCTTGACCGCTGACAGAGTATTGCGGGGCTTCCCGCTTCGGGCGTAGGAATTCCGCACGGGACGTAGGGCTCACGGGGGCCCGCGGGGGCGCCCGCCCTCGACGAGTCTTGCTACGCAGACGGCGCGGCCATGCTCGACGAGGGGCCGTGCCTCGGATGGGGACGGCGGTAGCTATGCGCACTTCGGTCCGTACCAAACGCATCACCAGTACCAGGGGCAGCGGCACCGGCCGTGCCGCGATCGCGCTCTGTGCGGTGGCCGCGCTGTCGCTCACCGCCTGTGGCGGCGGTGGCGACGACAAGAGCGGCGGCGACAAGGCGGGCTCGGAGGGCAAGAGCGTCGAACTGCCCTCGCTGGACGGGGAGAACCTCCAGGTCGCGGCCGTGTGGACGGGCCCGGAGCAGGACGCGTTCCGCAAGGTCCTCGACGAGTTCGAGAAGCGCACCGGTGCCACGGTGAAGTTCGTGCCGACCGGGGACAACGTCGCCACCTACATCGGCTCCAAGATCGAGGGCGGCGCCCCGCCGGACGTCGCGATGCTGCCGCAGGTGGGCGTGCTCCAGCAGTTCGCGGAGAAGGACTGGCTCAAGCCGCTGTCCTCGGACACCGAGGCGGAGCTGAACAAGAACTTCGCCAAGGGCTGGCAGGATCTCGGCTCGCACGACGGCAAGCAGTACGGCGTGTACTTCAAGGCGGCCAACAAGTCGCTGATCTGGTACAACACCACCGCCTACGAGAACGCGGGCGTCGGCGAGGCGAAGACCTGGAAGGAGTTCCTGACCAACGCGCAGACGATCGCGGACTCCGGGGTCGAGCCGGTGTCGGTCGGCGGCGCGGACGGCTGGGTGCTCACCGACTGGTTCGAGAACATCTATCTCTCCCAGGCGGGCCCCGAGAAGTACGACCAGCTCGCCAAGCATGAGATCAAGTGGACGGACGCCTCGGTCAAGGAGGCGCTGACCACCCTCGGCGAGCTGTTCGGCAAGAAGGAGCTGCTGGCGGGCGGCAACTCGGGCGCGCTCCAGACGGAGTTCCCCACGTCCGTCACCAACACCTTCTCCTCCATGGACGCGCCGAAGGCCGCCTCGGTCTTCGAGGCCGACTTCGTCGGGATCAACATCGCCCAGGACACCGACGCGAAGGTCGGCACGGACGCGAAGGCGTATCCGTTCCCGGCCGCCGGTGCCGAGTCGCCCGTGGTCACGGGCGGCGACGCGGCCGTCGCGCTCAAGGACAGCAAGGGCGCGCAGGCACTGCTGACGTTCCTCGCCTCCACGGACGCGGCCGAGATCTGGGCGAAGGAGGGCGGGTTCATCTCGCCCAACAAGGAGCTGGACGGGTCCGCCTACCCCAACGACGTACAGCGCGAGATCGCCAAGGCGCTGATCGCGGCGGGCGACGACTTCCGCTTCGACATGTCCGACCAGGCACCCGCCGCCTTCGGCGGCACCAAGGGCGAGGGCGAGTGGAAGGCGCTCCAGGACTTCCTGAAGAACCCGGACGACGTGGCGGGGGCGCAGCGCGCGCTGGAGACGTCGGCGGCCAAGGCGTACGAGTGACCCGACGGCGCTGAGCGTCCCCCGCGCCCCCGCCTCCCCCGCGTCCCTCCGTGCCGTGGACCGGCGCCCCGGCCCACGGCGCGGAGCGCGGCGTCACTGCGTCGCGACGGGCGGGGACGTGGCGGGGTGCCCCTCGCGGGGCCGGACACCTCGCACCCCGCACCACCGCGCGCACCCCGCACCGGCACCGGCCCCCGCAACCGCGCCCCGCACCGGGACCGGCACCCGAACCCGAACCCGCGCCCCGCGCCACACCCCACCCACCCCGAGCCCCGGGCACGGCCCGTAACCGCCATCAGAACCCGGACCCGGCCCGATCCGACCCGACGCGACCCGGACAGGGGGCATCACGCCATGCCGACCGCGACACCGGCACCGAACCCGCCAGCGGGCGCACCGCCAGGCGGCGGCGCGGCGGCGCGCCCCGCCACCCCCGCGCGGGTCTCCGTGATGCGCTCCCGCCCGGGCATCGCCGCGTGCTTCCTGCTGCCCGCGCTGCTCCTGCTGGGCGCGCTCGTCGTCTATCCGATCGGCTACTCCGTCTACCGCAGCCTCTTCGACGCCTCGGGCTCCGGCTTCGTCGGACTGGAGAACTACGGCGAGGTCTTCACCGACAGCACGATCCTGACGGCGGTCAAGAACAACGTCATCTGGGTCGTCGCCGCGCCCTCCATCGCCACCGCGCTCGGCCTGATCTTCGCGGTGCTGACGGAGCGGGTGCGGTGGGGAACGGCGTTCAAGCTGATCGTCTTCATGCCGATGGCGATCTCCATGCTCGCCGCCGGCATCATCTTCCGCCTGGTCTACGAGCAGAACCCGGACCGCGGAGTCGCCAACGCCGTGTGGGTCGGGGTGCACGACACCTTCACCGACTCCTCCGCCTGGCCCGGAGCGCGGCCCCGCCCCAACGCCGAGCTGGCGCCCTCCGGCGGCGGCTCCTTCACCACGAAGTCCCCCGTCACCGCGCCAGGCCCCGCCGACCTCGCCCTCGTCGGCGTCCCCCCGGCCGAGACCGAGGGCGCCGCGCCCGCGAAGAAGGCGGCACCCGGCAAGGGCGGGGAGGTCACCGGGACCGTATGGCTGGACTTCTCCAAGGGCGGCGGCGGCAAGCCCGACGTCATCGACGCGAAGGAGAAGGCGCTCGCGGGGATCACCGTCGAGGCCGTCAAGGGCGGCGAGGTGGTCGCCAGCGCCACGACGGGCGACGACGGCACCTACCGGCTGCCGGCGAAGGCCGACGGGGCCCAACTGCGGCTCCCGGCGGCCAACTTCGCGGCCCCGTACAACGGCGTCGACTGGCTCGGCCCGTCCCTCGTCACCCCGTCCATCATCGGCTCGTACATCTGGATGTGGGCGGGCTTCGCGATGGTGCTGATCGCGGCCGGGCTCGCGGGGGTGCCGCGCGAGCTGCTGGAGGCGGCGCGGGTGGACGGGGCGAGCGAGTGGCAGGTGTTCCGCAAGGTCACCGTGCCGCTGCTCGCGCCGGTGCTGGCGGTCGTGCTCGTCACGCTGATGATCAACGTGCTGAAGATCTTCGACCTCGTCTACATCATCGCCCCGGGCGCCACCCAGAAGGACGCCAACGTCCTCGCGCTCCAGTTGTACCTGTCGTCCTTCGGCGGCGGCGCGAACCAGGGCGTGGGCAGCGCCATCGCCGTCATCCTGCTGCTGCTCGTCGTGCCGGTGATGGTCATGAATGTCCGCCGCCTGCGGAGGGAGTCCCGCCGATGAGCACCGTGAGCGCGGCCGAGCACGGCCCCGAGCCCACGCCCGTACCGCCGGGGCACCCGCCGTCGTCCGTACGGCCGAAGCGTCCGCTCGCCTCCCGCCTGTCGGCCGTCACCGGGCACTGGGCGGTGCGCGCCGGGCTCGTGGTCGTCGCGCTGCTGTGGCTGACGCCGACGGCGGGGCTGCTCAGCTCCTCGTTCCGCGACTCGGCCGACATCGGGTCCACCGGGTGGTGGAAGGTCTTCACCGATCCGGGCCAGCTCACGTTCGGCAACTACGACGCGCTGCTGGCCAACGACCAGATCACCGGGTCCCTGTTCACCACCGTCCTCATCACGGTGCCCTCCACCGCGCTCGTCGTGATCATCGGCGCGCTGGCGGGCTACGCCTTCGCCTGGCTGGACTTCCCCGGGCGCGACTGGTGGTTCCTGCTCGTCGTCAGCCTGCTGGTGGTGCCGGTGCAGATCGCGCTCGTGCCCATCGCGAAGCTCTTCAACACGCTCGGCATCTTCGAGACCACGCCCGGCGTGATCATCTTCCACACCGCTTTCGGGCTGCCCTTCGCCGTCTTCCTGCTGCGCAACTTCTTCGCGGAGATCCCGCGCGAGCTGCTGGAGGCGGCGCGGCTCGACGGGGCGGGGGAAGTGCGGCTGTTCACGCGGGTGGTGCTGCCGCTGGGCGGGCCCGCCATCGCCTCGCTGGGCATCTTCCAGTTCCTGTGGGTGTGGAACGACATGCTGGTGGCCCTGATCTTCGCCGACGGCGGCAACCCGCCCATCACCGTCGCGCTCCAGCAGCAGGTCCGCCAGTTCGGCAACAACATCGACGTCCTCGCGCCCGGCGCGTTCGTCTCGATGCTGATCCCGCTGGCCGTCTTCTTCGCCTTCCAGCGCCAGTTCGTGTCCGGGGTGATGGCGGGGGCTGTCAAGTAAGGCGGGCGCGGGCACGTAGGGGAAGAGGGAACCGGGGCTCGGTGCTCCGGTTCCGGTGCCCCCCGGATCACAACGCGTGGCGGTCACGCTCTGTTGCCCCGGACGGAGCAATCTCGTGCCCTTCCCCTCGAACGTGGGGTCTCTTCTGGTCGAAACCGTCAGAAAACTGGTCGATACTCACTTTGCCGCCCCTACGGTGAGTAGCCTCCCCCGCCTCATGTCGACCAGTGGATGTCCCGTGCCCCGCTTCAGCGTCATCGTCCCGGCCTACAAGGTCCAGGCGTATCTGCACGAGTGCCTCGACTCCGTGCTGACCCAGTCCTTCACCGACTTCGAGCTGATCGTCGTCGACGACTGTTCGCCCGACGCCTGCGGGGAGATCATCGACGAGGTCGCCGCCGCCGACTCCCGGGTCACCGCGCTCCACCTCCAGGAGAACGTCGGCCTCGGCCGGGCCCGCAACACGGGCATGCGCCGCGCCACCGGCGACTACCTCCTCTTCCTCGACAGCGACGACTCCCTCACCCCCGGCTCCCTCCAGGCCATCGCTGACCGCCTCGCGCGCACCGGGGACCCGGACGTGCTCGTCTACGACTACGCGCGCACGTACTGGTACGGGCGCACCGCGCGCAACGTCCGCTGCGACCTCCTCGCGCAGAGCGGGCCCCCGGTCTTCACGCTCGCGGAGCGTCCGTCGCTGCTGATGCTGCTGATGGTCGTGTGGAACAAGGTCTACCGCCGTGACTTCGTCGAGCGGGAGGGCTTCACCTTCCCGTCCGGCTACTACGAGGACACGCCCTGGACGTATCCGACGCTGCTCGCCGCCGGGTCGATCGGCACCCTGGACCGGGTCTGCGTCCACTACCGCCAGCGCCGCCAGGGCAACATCCTCGGCACCACGAGCCGGAACCACTTCGACATCTTCGAGCAGTACGACCGCGTCTTCGCGTTCGTCGGGGAGCGACCCGCGCTGCGCTGCTGGAAGCCGCTGCTGTACGAGCGGATGGTCGACCACCTCACCACCGTCTACAACACGCCCGGCAGGCTGCCGCCGTCCTCGCGCGCCGAGTTCTTCCGGCGCAGCCGCGCGCACTGCCGACGCCATCTGCCCTCGGCGGCGGACGTCGCGGCGGCCGACGTCATGGCGGCGGACGCCGACCGCGCCGCAGGCGGAACCGGGGCCGGGACGGGATCCGGGCCCGGGTCCAGGTCCGGGGGTGCGCGGCGGTCGCGGCGCGGGGCGCGCGGGCGCGCCGAGCTGCGGCATCTGCTGGTACGGGCGGGAGCGCGCCGCCTCTTCCAACTGCTCCTGACCACGAACCGCACGCGCAAGCGGCTGCGGGCCCGCGCGCAGGCGGCGTACCGGACGACGCGCGAGTCCCTGCTGCGCGCCCACTACGCGCTCCAGCGCCGCCTTCCCCTCCAGCGCGACCTGGCCGTCTTCGCCGCGTACTGGAACAAGGGCTACGCCTGCAACCCCGCCGCCATCGAGGCCAAGGTCCGCGAGCTGGCGCCGCACATGCGCACCGCCTGGATCACCACCCCGGAGCACGCGCACACGCTGCCGCGGGGCGTGCGGCGGCTGCACCCTGGCTCTGCCGGTTACTGGAAGGCGATGGCGCGGGCCACGTACTTCGTCAACAACGTCAACTTCACCGGCGCCTACGTGAAGCGCCAGGGGCAGATCCATCTCCAGACCCACCACGGCACGCCGCTCAAGCACATGGGCGTGGACCTCCAGCGGTACCCGGCCGGGGCCAACGGAATGCACTTCGGCAAGCTCCTGGAGCGCGTGGACCGCTGGGACTTCAGCCTCTCAGCGAACCGGCACTCGACCATCACCTGGGAGCGCGCCTACCCCTCGGGCTACACGACGCTGGAGTACGGCTACCCCCGCAACGACGTGCTGCACACGGCGACGCCGCAGGACATCGCCCGCGTGCGCGCCTCGCTCGGCATCCCCGAGGGCGCCACCGCCGTCCTCTACACGCCCACCCACCGCGACTACCAGCGCGGCTACACGCCCCGGCTCGACCTCGCGCGGCTCTCGCGCACCCTGGGGCCCGACTTCGTGGTGCTGATGCGCCCGCACTACTTCTACCGCGAGGGCGCCGAACCTGCGGGCGAGGAGGACACGCACATCATCGACGTCTCGCGGCACCCCTCGGTCGAGGAACTGTGCCTCGCCGCCGACCTGCTGGTCACGGACTACTCGTCGATCATGTTCGACTACGCCAACCTCGACCGCCCCATCGTCATCCACGCCGACGACTGGGAGACCTACCGCGCCTCGCGCGGCACCTACTTCGACCTCCTCGCCTGCCCGCCAGGGCTGGTCGCCCGCACCGAGGAGGAGCTGACGGACATCCTCGCGACGGGCGCCTGGCACAGCCCCCGCTCGCACGAGCTGCGCACCGCCTTCCGCAACCGCTTCCGCTCCTACGACGACGGGCACGCGGCGGAACGCGTGGTCCGGCGCGTCTTCCTCGGCGAGGACGTGGCGTGCCCCGTGCGGGGCGGCGCGGCGAGGGGCGCGACGGTGGACGGCGCGGGGGCCGTCGCGTCCGGCGGGTCCGGTACCGCTGACGCGGACGGCGCGGACGGCACAGGCGAGAACCCCTCGCCCGACGGCGACAGCCTCGGCGCACCCGCGCTGTGACGCCCCCGGCGCGAGGGCCCGTCAGGACCGCTCAGGCGGCGCCCGCGCCGATGACCACGCGCCGCACCCCCGGCCACAGCGCCGGGTCCGTGACGCGGCGGCCGTCAACCAGGACCCGTACGCCCGGCAGGTCGCTGGCGCCCAGTTCCGCGTACTCCGGGTGGTCGGCCTGGAGCACGGCGGCGGTCACCGGCTCGCCCTCGTGCGGGGGCAGTCCGAGCGCCGTCAGCTCGGCCGCGTCGTAGAGCGGGTCGGAGACGTAGGGGCGCGCCCCTCGCGCGCGCAGGGCCTCGACGGTGGGGAAGACGCCGGAGAACGCGGTCTCCTTCACCCCGCCCCGGTAGGCAGCGCCGAGCACCAGCACCCCAGCTCCTGACAGCTCGCCGTACGCTTCGGCGAGGCGCTCCACCGCGTAGCCGGGCATCGCGGCGTTGGTGTCGCGTGCGGAACGCACGACCGTCGCGGCCGGGTCGTTCCACAGGTACAGCCGTGGATAGACGGGGATGCAGTGGCCGCCGACGGCGATCCCGGGGCGGTGGATGTGGCTGAACGGCTGCGTGTTGCAGGCCGCGATGACCGCCTCCACATCCACCCCGGCGCGGTCGGCGAAGCGCGCGAACTGGTTGGCGAGGCCGATGTTGACGTCGCGGTACGTGGTCTCGGCCAGCTTGGCCAGCTCGGCGGCCTCGGCCGAGCCCAGGTCCCACACCCCGTTGGCGCGTTCGAGGTCGTCCCGTGGGTCGAAGTCGAGCACGGACTCGTAGAACTCGACGCCGTGCCGGGCCGAGGCGGGGCCCAGGCCGCCCACCAGCTTCGGATAGCGCCGCAGGTCGGCGAAGACCCGGCCCGTCAGCACCCGTTCGGGGCTGAAGACGAGGGAGAAGTCGCGCTCGGGCGTCAGCCCCGAGCCCTCCTCCAGCATCGGCGCCCAACGCTCGCGGGTGGTACCCACGGGCAGCGTGGTCTCGTAGCTGACGAGCGTGCCGGGGCGCAGCCCCGAGGCGACGGCGCGGGTCGCCTCGTCCAGCCAGCCGAAGTCCGGCACGCCCTCGCCGTCCACGAACAGCGGCACGACCAGCACCACAGCGTCGGCCTCGGACACGGCCGTGGTGGTGTCGGTGGTGGCGCGCAGCAGGCCGCCCGTCACCGCCTCCTTGAGCCGCTCCTTGAGGCCGTCCTCGCCGGGGAAGGGCTCGGCGCCGTCGTTGACCATGTGGACGACGCGCTCGTCGACGTCAGCGCCCACGACCTGGTGCCCCTTGGCCGCGAACTGCACGGCGAGCGGCAGTCCGATCTTTCCGAGCGCCACCACACAGATTCGCATTCCGGTTCTCCTCACGGTTGGTGCCGGGGCCGTCCCGCCTGCTGGCGGACGGCCGGTCACGACGGCGGCGACAGCCGCCGCAGGCCCAGCAGACGCAGCAGGCCCAGCAGGCGCGGTGCGAGGGCCCGGAGGGGGCTCGCGGGGGTGGCGACGAGGACGGGCACGGACTGCGCGCCGTCCCCGGCGTCCTCGCCGCGCCACCGCACGACGCGGACGCGGTACGGGCGGCCACGGTGCACGACGCGGTCCAGCGGGGGCGGCGCGCCCGCCGCGTCGAGCACTGCGGCACGGGTGTGGCCGAGGGCGCGCAGATACGGCACGCCCATGTGGCCCTCGCGCAGGAGGTCGTCGAGGGGGACGGTGCGCGAGACCAGGCAGCCGCGTCCTTCGGGGGCCGGGCGCACGGTCAGCTCGCCGGGGGCGCCCGGAAGCGCGCGGAAGTCGGCCAGTTCGGGCAGCGAGCTGCGGGCCGTCACGGTGACCGTGGCGGGGCCTCCGCTTCCGGTTCCGCTTCCGGTCGCTGACGGCCCTTCGGTCAGCGACTCCACCACGAAGCGCTGCCCGGCGAACCGCTCGGCGGCCTGCTCGGTGACATCGAAGTACCGGTCGGGCAGTGCCTCCCCGCCGCCGGAGACGGAGCCGTCGCCCGAGCCCGGGCCAGGCTCCGCGCCAGCGTCGGTACCGGTGACCGGGCCGAAGCCCGGGTCAGTGCCGGTACCAGGACCCGAGCGGCTGACCGGGCCAGGGCCCGCACCGGAGCCGGTGCCGGTGACCGGGCCGGAACCCACGTCGGAGCTGGCGACCGGGCCGGGGCCCGAGTCTGGGGCGGGGCCCGGACCTGCTCCGGGCGCGGGCTCCGCAGCCGTACCCGTACCGCCGGAGGCACCGGCGCTCCGGAGGCCGCGGAAGCCGCGGAAGCCGGGAAGGCGGGCGTAGGCGCGGTCGCCCTCCACGCACAGCCGCAGCGGCAGCGGCCCCGCGCCGTCCGCCCCGCCGGCAGGCGCGGCCCGTACGACGTCGAGCAGTGCGTCCAGCCGTCCGTCCCGTGCCAGCGCGAGGCATACCCGCAGCCGTGCGTCGAGCCGTGCCGTGAGCGCGGCGTGCGCGTGCCGGGACGCGAGTGCGCCGACCGAGCGCACGACGCGCTCTTGCAGCTCGCGGTCCAGGCCGGGGAAGGCGTCGTCGAAGAGCTGGGCCGCCTCCCAGGTGAAGTGCCGCTTGTTGAGCGAGTCGCGGCGCGGCCCCGGGCGGCTGAGCCGCTCGGTCACGGCCATGGCCGCCTCCAGGCCGCGCAGCCGGTCCGCGTGCCGGGCGCGGAGCGTGACGTTGCCCGCGTCCTCGCGGCGTACGGCGAAGTAGTAGTCGTAGTCGGCCAGTACGGAGACCCGTTCGCAGCGCAGCAGGGCCTCCAGGGTGAAGGGCTGGTCGCTGAAGGCGGGCAGGTCCTCCGGGTAGCGCAGGCCGTGGCGCTCGATCAGGGAGCGCCGGAACAGCTTGGTGTTGGACAGCGCCCACGACAGCTTCCAGTGGTCGGCGGGCAGGCTGCACTCCGTGCTGCGGAAGACCAGTCGCGGCACGTCCCTGCCGCCGACGGCGACCATGCGCCCGAGCACGATGTCCGTGCCGTGCGCGTCGGCGGTGGCGACCATGCGGGCCAGCGCCTCGGGCCCGAGGTAGTCGTCGGAGCCGAGGAAGAAGACGTAGCGGCCCGTGGCGAGGTCGAGCGCCCGGTTGCTGGGCGCGGCGGGGCCGCCGGAGTTGGGCTGGCGCAGCACGCGGAAGAGGCGGGGGTGCGCGCGGGCGTAGCGCTCCAGTTCGGGGCCGCTGCCGTCGGTGGATCCGTCGTCCACCGCGATGACCTCCATGCGGGCCTGCCCGATGCTCTGGCGTACGAGGGAGTCCAGGCAGCCGGTCAGATACGGCATCGTGTTGTAGACGGGCACGACGACGGTGACGTCCGGCTCCCCCGGGCCGCCGGGCCGGCCCGGCGCGCTCGCCTCGGGCGCGACGGCGGGTTCAGCGGCGGGGGCGGGCGCCCCGCCGGCGCGCCGCCGTCCACCGCCCGCGCTCCCGCCCCCTCCCCCGCCCGTCTCGTCGGAACCGTCCGCCTCGCGTACGTCGGGCAGGCTCATTCGTGCGCTCCGACGGGTGCGGCGGGCCCTTCGTCGGGGTCGCCGGGGTTGCCAGGGTCGCCGCGGTCGTCCTGGCCTGCCGGAGAGGCGGCGTGGAGCGTGCGGCGCGGCGGCTGTCCGGCGCGGCTTCCAGGGCGGGGCGGGAGGTGCGGCAGCAGCCGGGTGTACAGCTCGTCGAGGACGTCGGCCTGCGCCTCCCAGGTCCACTGCTCCAGCAGCCCCGGCCTGTCGTAGGCGGCGCGGTAGCGCGCCGTGTCGGCGAGGACAGCGCGCACGGCCCGCGCGTAGTCCTCGACGTCCTCGGCGCGGAAGACCTCGCCCTGGCCCGTCTCCCTGGTGGTCCGCGCCATGGTGCGCACGTCGCTGACGACGAGGGGCAGCCGGGCGTGCGCGTACTCGAAGAACTTCGTGATCAGGGCGAGTTCGTGGTTGACCCAGTGGTGGATCGGGATGACGCCCACGTCAGCGCGGGAGAGGAAGGGGACGACCTGCCAGAACGGCACATACGGGACCGCGTGCACCCGGTCCTCGACGCCGAGTTCCGCCGCACGGCCCAGCAGCGTGCGCACGTAGTCCTGACGGGGGCTGGGCACGACGAACACCACATGCGCCCCCTCCAGCAGCGGCAGCGCCTCGACCATGGTGGCGAGCCCGCGCTGGGGGGCGGCTCCGCCGCTGTAGACGAGGAGCGGGGTCGTCTCGTCGACGCCGCACAGCTCGCGCAGGTCGGGCGGCCCGGACGGCTCCTCCTCGCCCTCCTCTTCGCCTTCCGCGTCCGCGTCCGCGTCCGCGTCGGCGTCCGCTTCGCTCTCCGCCGAAGGGGGCCGTGTGCTGGGCGCGTTGAGGACGACGGTGGGCAGCTCGGGCAGCCCGTGGGTCTCGCGCAGCAGATGCGCGAGGGAGTCCGAGACGGTGACGGCCGCATCCGCGTACGGCACGTATTCGCGCTCGTGCGCCATGTGCGCGGGAAGCCAGCGCGCGTTGTCGTTCCAGGGCCGCACGCCGGGCAGGAATTCATGCGCGTCCCAGACGAGTTTCACGTCCCTTCCGTAAGCGCGGGCCCGCAGCTTGGCGCGAGCTCCCGCGCCCAGTACACGGAAGTCGTTCGCGTGGATGAGATCCGGCCGCAATTCGTCGATGACTTTCCCGTAGGCCAGCTCGAAGTCGTGCAGCATCGGCCACAGCTTCCGCCAGGAACGCTTTCCCATCGCGGCGATCCAGAACGACGTACCCAAACGGTCGAGCCGGGTGTCCGCTCTTCTACGAGCCGCGATTCCCGCGTCCAGTCTCCCCTTACGGAAAGCCACCCACCGGTAGGCGGCCTTCGCCACCGCGCGGGAGGAGAGGAGCCGCGCCTTCGCCGCGATAATCGCCGCCTCGGAACGTATCGCGCCCCCATACCCACCGACGGAGGATTCCTCGGCGATCTCCACCCCGCGCACGAACAGCTCGCCCCGCCACGCCTTCATCCGCTGCATGCGGTAGGCGGCGGTGTGCCCAGGGCGGTAGGCGAGCGGCCTGGTGAGGAAGGCCCGCCGGAACTGGTGCGGGCGCCTGGCCAGCGGCATCGGCACAGGCAGCAGCCTGACCTCGGCCTCGCCGAGTTTCCAGCGCCGGGGCCGCCCGTCGGGAGAACGGCCCAGCAGGGTCACGTCCCAGCCGGCCTCCGCCGCCGAACGGGCGGCTTTCTGGACGCGGGAGTCACCGGCGACGCCGTTGCACACGAGCATGACCACACGCCCGCGACGCGCTTCAGTTTCTTCTGCTCCGCTGCCGGAGACCGTTTCGAGCTCCACGGGGAAACCCTTCTTTTGGTCGGCAGAAGCAGCCTAACGAGGCTTCCCCGAACCGGCATGCCGGATTACTCCGCCCCCGTCCCCGCCCTCACCCCCGCCCCGCTCTCCGGGCACCTTCACCCATTGAGCGCGTGGAGTACGGGCTCCTTCGGGTGACTCTCCGGTCGGAACGCCGACTTGCTACTTGCCGGGCCCATAAGGTCAGTTTGTAAGCCACGTACTGACGTACTCACGTACGCACGTCCTCACGTACTTTCATGGCCGACCGAAGGGAATTCGGGTGCGCAGTGATCGCGGTGATCCGGAGCGGGAAGTGGCCGTCGTCACCCCCTGGTATCCGACGCGGCAGTCCCCTTTCGGCGGCGCCTTCGTCCGGGGAATGGTCGAGGCGACGGCCCCCGGCTGCACACGGATGACGGTGTACCACTGCGATCCGTGGTCGCTCTCCCTCCCCGAGTCCTGGGACCCGGGCCAGGTGCGCGGCGCCCACCGCAGGCTCCTCGCCGAGCGCCCCCAGCCCGCGGTGCCCACGGTCGCCGGGGCCGCGCTGCGCTACGTCCCGGTGCTGACGCCCCCGCGGCAGGTGTGGGCCGCGCACGCGCGCGCACACGACGAGGCGCTGCGCACGGCACTGCGCGGCCGTCCCCTGGACGCCGCCGTCGTCCACGCGCACGTCGGCCTGCGCGGCGGCTGGGTCGCCCTGCGCAACGCGCGGCCCGACGCACGGGTCTTCGTCACCGAGCACGCCAGCTTCCTCGACCGCGTGCTGGAGCAGCCGGAGGCGCGGGCGATGTACGACGAGGTGCTGCACCGCTGCACCGGCTTCTTCGCGGTGGGGGAGCCGGTGCGGCGGCTGCTGTACGAGACGTTCCCGCACCACGAGGGCCGCGTCGGGCTCATCCCGAACCCGGTCTCCTTCGACCACCACAGGCCCGCGCCCGTCACCCAATTGCGGCGCTGGCTGTTCGTCGGCAACCTCATCCCGCGCAAGGGCGTCGACTGGCTGCTGGAGGCGTTCGCGCTGTGCCGCGCCGAGGACCCGGAGCTGACGCTGACGCTGGTCGGCGAGGGATCCATGGAGCGGCGGCTGACGGCACTCAGCGCGGAACTGGGCCTCACGGAGGCGGTCACCTTCGCGGGGCCCGTGCCGCCTGGCGAGGCGCTGCGGATGATGCGCGAGCACGATCTGCTGGTCCACCCGAGCAGGCTGGAGACGTTCGGGATGACCGTCGTCGAGGCCGTGGCGGCGGGGCTTCCCGTGCTGGTGACGCGCAGCGGAGGCCCCCAGGAGACCCTCGCCGGGATCGAGGAGGCAGCGGGCGAGCTGATCGACGTCGAGGAGAACGCGGAGTCCATCGCCGACGGCTACCGCAGGCTCCGCGCCCGCTTCCCGCACGGTCTCGACCTGCCCAGGGCCCGCCGCGTCCTCGCGGAGCGCTACGGCGTCGAGGCCGTAGGGCGTGCCCACCACGGCCACTGGTTCGGCGGCGCCGACAGGACCGACGAGGCGGACGGGGCGGACGGGCCCGACAGCCGCCCTCGCGCCCCGCACCACCCGCACCACCCGTCCCCCGACGAGCTGGAGAAGGAGGCGTAGGCCGTGCGCGTGCTCTTCATCGCCCTCGGCGCGACCCGCAAGCGGGCCGTGCGCGAGGAGGCGGCCGAGGCCGTGGCCTGCGGGCACACCGTGCTGGTGCTGACGGAGACCGCCGAGTCGTGGCGGGACCAGCCCTTCGCGCCGGGCGTGGAGCTGGTCGAGATGACCCGGCTCGAACTGCGCCACGCGCCCCGCTTCCTGGAGTGGGCGCTGCTCTTCCGCGCCCCGCGCGCCGCGGTCTCGCTGCTGGGCCGAGGCCCGCTGCGGCAGCCCGTGGGGCGCGCGGGCCGGTCGTACGAGCGGCGCCTCGCGCGCCGCGTGCACCACCGGCTCTTCCTCCCCTGCTACCGGGGGCTGTACGGCGACGCCGTCACCGTGCGGCACCGGCTCGCGCGGCAGTTGGTGCGCGAGCGGTCCATGGACCACGTCGTGGTGTGCGATCCGGCGTCCATGCCCATGGCGCTCCAGCTCACGCGGGGCAGCGCGGCCCCCGGGGCGAGGGGCGGCACGGTCAGCGGCCGGGCGGTCGGCACGGGGCGGGCCGGTGACGGCGTGCCGGTGCCCGGCCTCTCCTACAGCGCCGCGCATCTGGAGGCCGCCGTCTAGCGCCGGGCCCCGGCCCCTAGGTCCTCGGGCCGCGGCCTCCGCGACGCCACCGTCCAGCCCTCGTCCCCGCCACCGGCCCCGCGATCCGGCGCGCGCCCCTCGCGCCCCGCCCCGTCCCGCACCACCGCCGCACCGCGCCACCCGCACCGCGTACCCCGCACCCTCCCCGTACCGGAGACCGCCCGTGTCCCCCGAGCCCCCACCCTCCCGCCCGCCCCGCGCGCTCCGTGCCCGCACGCGAGGTGCCCGTACACGGGGTGCCCGCCGACCGCGCGTCCTCTACCTCGCCTTCTACTTCCCGCCCTCACGGGCCAGCGGCGTCTACCGCGCGCGTGCCACCGCCAACCACCTGGCCGCGCGGGGCTGGGACGTCACCGTGTGCGCGGCGCCGCTCTCCTTCCTGCACGAGGTGACGGGGTCCGTCGACGAGGCGCTGCTGGACACCGTGTCCCCCGGTGTGCGCATGGAGCGGCCGTCGCTGAACCAGTTCGTGTGGGACAAGGACCTGCGCCGGTACGGCCCGTTCCGGCGCACCTTCCCGGTCGCCGCGCAGGACCTCTACGACTGGGGCATGCGGCGCCTGTTCCCCGAGCACTACGCCTCCTGGGCGCTCGCCGCCGTCCGCAGGGCGCTGCGGCTGCACGCGACGCGGGGCCGCTTCGACGCCGTACTGGCCACCGGCAACCCCTTCGCGTCCTTCGCCGCCGCCTGGGCCTTCCACCGGCTCACCGGCGTCCCCTACGTGCTGGACTACCGGGACTCGTGGACCCTCAACCTCTTCACCGAGGAGCCCGCCTTCCCCGCCGGGCACCCCGCGTGGGAGTGGGAGCGCAGGGTGCTGGGCGCCGCCGGTGCGTCGGTGTTCGTCAACGAGGCGCTGCGGGGCTGGCACGCGGAGCGGTACCCGGACGTCGCGGACCGCATGATGGTCGTCCCCAACGGCTGGGACGCCGACCTCCTCTCGGCCGAGGCCCGTGCCCTCCCCGCGCCGCCCTCGGGCGCCCGGCGCCGGCCGCTGCGCTTCAGCTACGTCGGCACCGTCAGCAGCGCGCAGCCCGTCGAGGAGATGGTGGCGGGCTTCCAGCGGCTGCGCGCCCACCCGGACTTCGCCGACGCCGAACTGCACATCCACGGCCACCTGGGCTTCTTCCGCCAGAGCCACACGCCGCTGCTCGGCCGCCTCGCGGGAGACGGGGACGGGGACAAGAACGGCACGGAGCGGGGCGGCAGCAGGGACACGGGCGTACGGGTGCGCGGCCCGCTCTCCAAGACCGAGATCTCCCGCGCCTACGAGGAGGCCGACGTGCTCGTCTTCCTCGCGGGCGGCGCCCGCTATGTCACCTCGGGCAAGATCTTCGAGTACATGGCGACGGGCCGCCCCATCGCCTCCGTCCATCTGCCGGGCATCGCGGCGGGCGAGGTGCTGGAGGGCTACCCGCTCTGGTTCGCGAGCGAGGGGCTGGACGCCGAGTCCGTCTCGCGCTCCCTGCTGGCCGCGGGACGGGCCGCGCTCGCACCGTCCCGCGCACGCCACGCGCACGCGCTGCGGCACTCCGACGCGTACGTACGCGACACCCTGCTGGCCCCTCTCGAAGCCCGGCTGCGCTCCCTCGCGGGACGACGCACGCCAAGCGCCGACGGCTCCGGCGCCAGCACCGGCACCCCGCACGCCGACGGACCCCCCGGTTCCGTCGCGGCGCACCGTCCCCCGCACACCGAGGAGACCCCGGCATGAGCACGGGCACCCCCGGCCCGGCGCACGGGCCCGGCCCTGCCCACGGCCGCGTCGTCCTGCTGGCCCTGGCCACACCCGTCGGCGGCCGGGTCAAGAGCTATCTGGCACATCTGCTCGACCAAGGCACCGAGGTCGAGCTGGTGACGACGGCCCCGGAGGAGTGGGAGCGGTTCGCCGCCTCGCCGGGATTGCGGACGCACACGCTGCGGGACGCCGAGCAGCGGCACCCGCTCCCCCGCCTGGAGCGCGCCCTCGTCCACCGCCTGCCGCGCGCCCTGCTGGCCAGGGCCAGGGCGGCCGGAACGCTCGCGGCCCGTACCCGCGCCCCGCTGGCCGGACCCGTCGCACGGGGCACCGCCCTCGGTGAACGGGCGCACCGCAGGGCGGCCGGAGCCGTGCACAAGAAGGGTTTCCTCCCCCTCTACCGGCAGTTGCGCCCGTGGCTGCTGGCGAGGGTGGCCCAGCGGACGGCCGGACGGATCGACTTCCGCACCGTGGACCGCGTCGTGGCGGCCGACACCGTCTCCATCGCGCTGGGCGCCCGGCTGGCGCGCCGCCACCCGTCCCTCGTCGCCACCACCGCACTCGACAAGAACGACAAGGACGGTTCACCGAAGTGAAGGTACTCAGCGTCGTCGGCGCCCGCCCCCAACTCGTCAAACTGGCCCCCATGGCCGAGGCGTGCGCCGCGCTCGGCGTCAGCCACACCATCGTGCACACCGGACAGCACTACGACGCGGACCTCTCCGACGTCTTCTTCACCGGCCTCGGCATCCCCTCCCCCGATGTGCACCTCGGCGTCGGCTCCGGCAGCCACGGGGCGCAGACGGGGGCCGCGCTGAGCGCGCTCGACCCGGTGCTGGAGGCGGAGCGGCCCGACTGGACCCTCGTCTACGGCGACACCAACTCCACCCTCGCCGGCGCGCTCGCGGCGGTGAAGCAGCACCTACGGGTGGCACACCTGGAGGCCGGGCTGCGCTCGTTCAACCGCCGCATGCCCGAGGAGCACAACCGTGTCCTCACCGACCACACCGCCGACCTGCTGCTCGCGCCCACCAAGGAGGCCATGCGCCATCTCGCGGCCGAGGGCCTCGCCGACCGCTCCCGGCTCACCGGCGACGTGATGGCCGACGTGTGCCTGCGCGTACGGGACCGGGTGCTCGCCGGTGACATCCCGGCGCCCGAGCTGCCCGACGGGGTGGACGCGTCCAGGCCGTACCTCGTCGCCACCCTCCACCGCGCCGAGAACACCGACCCCCCGGGACGCCTCGAAGCGCTCGTCGGAGCCCTGGCCGAACTGCCGCTGCCCGTCGTGCTGCCCGCGCACCCCCGGCTGCTGGCCCGCGCCGAGGAGCATGGCGTGAAGCTGGAGCGGGGCGCGGTGCGGGTGGGCAGGCCGCTGCCGTACGCGGAGCTGATCGCGGCCGTGCTCGGCTCGTCCGGGGTGGTCACCGACTCGGGCGGGCTCCAGAAGGAGGCATATCTGCTGGGCCGCGCCTGCACGACGCTGCGCACCGAGACCGAGTGGCCCGAGACCCTGACCGAGGGCTGGAACACGCTGGTGCCCGACCCGCATCTGCTGGGCGGCACGGCCTGGGCGGACACGGCGGTGCGCAGCGCCCCGGCGGAGGCACCGGCCGACGCGCCCTACGGGGACGGCTCGGCCGCCGAGCTGGTCGTGGAGCTGCTGGCGGAGGAGGCCGCGGCCCAGGACGACTGAGACGACCGACCGGTTCTCCGGCGACGGAGACGGGGGACGGAGTCGGTGCGCCGGCGCCGTCGCCGTCGCCGGAGAACCCAGAGAGAACCCGGACCGGCTCAGGGAACCGGGTCCTCCGCGTCCGCCGCGCCGTCGTGCCGCCCGCCCAGGCCGACGGCCCTGGCCTCCGCCTCCGGGTCCCACGCCTCCCAGTCCGCCATCGCGCCGGACGCGCCGGACGCGCCGGTTCCGTCGAACCCGTCGGCCCCGGCGTGCCCCGGCAGCACGAGCCCGAGCCGCGCCGACTCCAGCACGGCCGTGGAGACCCGCACCGTGCGCAGCCCCTCCCGCGCGGTGACGATCCCGCTGTCCTCGCCCACGACCGCGTCCCTGAACCGCTCGTGCTCCACGGCCAGCGGCTCCCGCTTGGGGAAGGCGTAGCGGATCATGTCGCCCTCGGCCACGCCCCGGAAGGCGCGCAGTGCCTCCCACTCCGTCGTGACGGCGCCGTTGGCGTGGAAGCTCAGGTCGGCCGTCAGGGTGTCCGCGACGAAGCAACCGCGCTCCCCCGTCACGGCGGTGAAGCGCTCCTTGAGCGGGCTCAGCCAGTTGACGAGATGGCTGACCATCGTGCCGTCGTCCAGCTCCCCGACCACGGCCACCATGTCCTCGTGCGGGCGCCCGCTCTTGGAGAGGGTGCGCGCGGACAGCGACGCGTAGGAGCGCCCGGTGATCCAGCTCGTGAGGTCGATGTCGTGGGTGGCCAGGTCCTTGACCACGCCCACGTCCGCTATGCGGTGCGGGAAGGGGCCCTGGCGACGGGTCACCACCTGGTAGACCTCGCCGAGTTCGCCCGCCTCCAGGCGGGCGCGCAATTGCTGGAGCGCCGGGTTGAAGCGCTCGATGTGGCCGACCCCGGCGACCAGGCCCCGCGCCTCGAACGCGTCGACCAGGCGCTCGGCGGCGGCCACCGAGTGCGCGAGCGGCTTCTCGATGAGGGCGCAGACCCCGTTGGCGGCGAGCTGGAGGCCGACCTCCTCGTGGTGCGCCGTGGGGCAGGCCACGACCACGTAGTCGGGCCGCAGCGCCAGCAGTTGCGCCAGCCCCTCCAGTACGGGCGCGCCGTGCAGGCTGCCGCTCGGGTCGCCCGCCGGGTCGACGGCACCGATCAGCTCCACCCCGTCGAGCCCGGCCAGCACGCGCGCGTGGTTGCGGCCCATGGCGCCGAGCCCGACGAGTCCGGCGCGCAGCGCCTGGCGGGTCACGAGGGCACCTCCGCGACGCCGGGGCCTTCCGTGGGCGCGACGGGTGCGGCCGTCGTGGTGGACGTGCCGGGCGTGGCCATCGCGCCCGCGAGCACGGCGGTCGCCGAGCCGTTGACGACCTCGGTGATACGGGCGATGTCGCACACGGACAGCGCGGGGTGCACCGGCAGGGACAGCACCTCGTCGCAGGCCAGGTCGGTCAGCGGCAGCTGCGCGCCGCAGCTCTCGTAGGGCTTGAGGCGGTGGATCGGCGTCGGGTAGTAGACCGCGCTGCCCACGCCGCGCGCCGCCAGCTCACGGGCCAGCTCGTCCCGTACGGCCGCGCCGCCCGGCACCCGCACCGTGTACTGGTGGTAGACGTGCCGCGCGCCGGGCGCCACCTTCGGGGTGGGCAGCGCGTGGAGGGCGCCGTCGAGCGCCATGGCGTTGGCGCGGCGCGCCTCGGTGGCGTCGGGGAGCCTGCGCAACTGGACGCGGCCGACGGCCGCCGCCACATCCGTCATCCGCATGTTCGCGCCGACGATCTCGTTCACGTAGCGCTGCTCCATGCCCTGGTTGCGCAGCAGCCGCAGCGTGCGCGCCTGGCGCCCGTCCGCGACGGCGATCATGCCGCCCTCCAGGGAGTGCATGTTCTTCGTCGGATAGAAGCTGAAGCAGGCCGCCGCGCCGAAGCTGCCGACCGGCTTGTCGTGCAGCGCCGCGCCGTGCGCCTGGCAGGCGTCCTCGACGATCGCGAGCCCGTGCCGCTCGGCGAGCGGCACCAGCGCGTCCATGGCGGCCGGATGCCCGTAGAGGTGCACGGGCAGCAGCGCGGCCGTGCGGGGCCCGATGGCCGAGGCCGCCGCCTCCGGATCGAGGCAGAACGTGTCGGGGTCGATCTCCGCGAACACGGGCTCGGCGCCCGCGAGGCGCACGGCGTTCGCGGTCGCCGCGAAGGAGAAGGAGGGGACGACGACCTCGTCCCCTGGGCCGATGCCCAGCGCGAGCAGCGCCAGGTGCAGCGCGGAGGTGCCCGAGTTGACGGCGACGCACTCGCGCCCGCCCGTGACCTCGGCGAACTCCTCCTCGAACGCGGCGACCTCCGGCCCCTGGACGACCCGCCCGTCGCGCAGCACGCGCACGGCGGCCTCGATCTCCTCGTCCCCGATCACCGGGCTGGCAGGCGGGATCATGTCGTGGTGCAAGCCCTGCATAGCGGTGTCCTTTGGGTTCACGGCGGATATGGCTGTACGCCTTATGTCAACCCGCAATCCCGTAGGACCTTGCACTCCGGTACGACAATTCACCCGCCTTGCCCACACGGTTCGCCCGACCGGGGTGCCCGGGCTCGCGCGGCGCGGCTGCGTTCTTCCGACGCGCCAGGACCGTAAACCCGCCCGTTCCGTCAACGTGCTCGTTCCGTCAGCGTGCCGCCCGACTCCTCGTAGACCGTGCCGGTCTCCGGGCACTCCCACACGCCGGGGTGCCCCGGACGCTCGCGCAGCCGCTCCCCCGCGCGGCCGACCCAGCCGACGCGGCGCGCTGGCACCCCGACCACGAGCGCGAAGTCGGGGACGTCGGCCGTGACCACGGCGCCTGCCGCGACCATGGCCCAGCGGCCGATCCGCAGGGGCGCCACGCACACGCAGCGCGCCCCCAGCGAGGCACCCTCCTCGACGGTCACGCCGACCGCCTCCCAGTCCCCCGCCCGCTTCAGGCCGCCCTCGGGATCGACGGAGCGGGGGTTGCGGTCGTTGGTGAGGACCACGGCGGGGCCGACGAAGACGCCGTCGCCCAGACGGGCCGGTTCGTAGACGAGGGCGTGGTTCTGGAGCTTGACGCGGCGCCCGATCAGCACGCCGGGGCCCACGTAGGCGCCCCGGCCGATCACGCAGTCCTCCCCGAGCCTCGCGTGCTCGCGGATCTGCGCCAGTTCCCACACGGTGGTCCCCGCGCCGATCTCGGCGTCGTCGGCGACCTGCGCGCCGGGCATGCTGCGGTACGTCACGGTGGCTCTCCTTCGTTGTCGGCCGCGTCAGCCGCCGTCGGCTTCCGTCGGCCGTGGCCGTGGCCCGTCGTCGGCCCGCGTCAGCCGCGCCGCCCGGACCGCAGCGCGCGGGCGAGGGGGCGGGCGACGAGGGGCGGGAGGAGGTCGCGGGCGATCCGCCGCAGCCGGGGGGAGCCAGCGGGGTGCTTGGTGCCCGCGGGGCCGCCGGGGCCCCCGGGACGGCCCCCGCCGCCGCGTCCGCCGCGCCGCTCGTGGCGCGAGGCCGGGACCCGAGGGGGCTCCGCCTTGCGCCCGCCGACGAGCAGCAGCGGCTGCCCGGCGACCTCCTGCCACTGGAGCCAGCAGTCGCCGCGCTCGCGCAGCTCCGCGTGCAGCTCCTCCTGGAGGTCGGCCGCGTGCTCGCCCCACGTCCCGTAGAGCTTCTGGCCGCTGACGCAGACCGGCTTCAGACCGCCCTCCAGCACCGCCTGCCAGGCCGCGCAGGCGACGCCGGGCGTGTGCTCGGAGCGGAAGTCGTCGAGGACGACGACGCCGCTGTCCGTGAGCACGTCGCGGGCCGAGGCGATGTCCTGGTGCACGTGCTCGTACATGTGCGACGCGTCGACGTGCACAAAGCGGCAGCTGTCCGCCTCGACCTCGTCGGGGACCACGGAGGTCGGGGCCTGGATGATGCGGGGCAGCTCGTCGTGGAACGCGAGGAAGTTGGCCTCGAAGGCGCGGCGGGTCAGCGACGCGTAGGAGCCGCGCATCTCGCGCTCGTTGTGCTCACTGGGGGCCTCCTCGGAGTCGAAGAGGTCGCAGACGGTGAAGGTCTCCTCCTCGCGCAGGTAGGCGCGCATCATCACGGCGCTCTTGCCCATGTACGCGCCCATCTCCAGCAGGTCGCCCCGCTGCTCCCGCCGCCACTGGCGGTCGAGGAACCAGTCGAACAGGACGACGTCGGAGTTGTAGAACCAGCCGGGCACCTCGTAGAAGGACCGAGGCTGCGGCAGGTCCCCGGCCGACGAGGTGGTGGAGGCGGCGGTGGCGTTTGCAGTTGCTGCGGGAGTCATGCGGAGCGCTTCTCCTCGGACGGCGGAGCATCTGGCCATCCTGTATACGGCGGCGTCGAGGGGTGGCGCATCCCGTTGGCCGGTGGCCGGAAAGGGCTTCCGCCAGGCGCCTCGGGGCGTCCACTGAGGGTTCAGCTCGTGTTGGACGGCCCGGCATCCGTCGCCGGATTCGTCCGTACGGGTGACGGACGGCGGTGCTCCGCGGCCCGTTCACCGGCCCCTCCCCCGCCCCGCTCGGCGCCGGGACTCCCCCGCTCGGCGTCCCGCCTGCCGCCCCGCTCCGCGTCCGGTTCCAGCCACCGGGGAAACCGGGGCTCGACGAGGGGCCGCAGCACGCGGCGTACGGGAGGGGCGTAGAGGCCGAGCGCGAGCGCCGTCGTCGCGACCGTCAACACGGCGCCCGCCAGAAGACCACCCGAGAGGATGATGTCGTAGCCCCCGGCACCCTCGAAGGTCTTGATCACGAGCCCGTGCAGCAGGAACGGGTACATCGTCGCAGCGCCCAGCGCGGTGCACCCCGCACGGCGCCCCGGCACGAGGGCGAGGAAGGCGGCGCCCACGACGGCGCTGACCGCGAACAGGGCGAGCCGCATGGGGACGTAGACCACGTCGGGCACCCCCAGGTCCGCGGCGCCGTGCTGCATCAGCAGCCAGCCCGTGCTGACGTACGGGGCCACGCACCAGGCCCCGGCGACGGCGGTCACCAGCACGGGCAGGGCCAGGCGGCGGGCCGCGGCGCAGCGCAGGGGCCGCAGGTGCTCGCGTCGCATCCGCAGCCCGAGCACGAACCACGGCAGGAACATCAGCACGCGGGCGAGCCCCAGCTCGTAGCCGACGTCCAGCGCCCCGGCGGCCACCGAGATCACGGCGGCGACGGCGACGGGCCAGCGCACGGCGCGCCACAGGGGCGCGGTCAGCCGCCAGAGGAAGAGCGCCAGCAGGAACCAGCACAGGTAGAGGGGGTCGCTCGGGGAGACGGGGAACGGGTCGTCCCACAGCAGCGCGTACAGCCCCGCGTACACCGTCTCGAAGACCAGATACGGCAGCAGGACCCCGGCGACCAGCTTCCTGATCTGCTCGGGGCTGCCGGTGAAGCCCCGCGAGAAGTAGCCGCAGAGGAAGACGAAGACCGGCATGTGGAAGGCGTAGACGACGAGATAGAGCGTCTTGAGACCGCGCATCTCGTCGGAAATCGGTCCCCATCCGTGACCAATGACGACCAGAACCACCAGCAGGAACTTGGCGTTGTCAAGGAAGGGATCACGGGCGGCACCGTCGGCCCCGGCTCCGGCCTGGGCCGCGGCCACGGTGCGGTCGGTGTGATCGGACCGGTCGGTGCGGCCGAGCGTGGCTGAGGACATTGACCAGACCGTAGGCGCGCCCTCCGCGCCACGGGGTGGGCCATGCCGCCGCACCCCCGAAAGAGGGACATACGACGTTCTCTTAGCCCATATCACCTGACCGCGTTGCGCGTCGAGCCCTCGTCAACCCCCGTCGCGGCATTCACTACATAACGGAACAATATTCACGATGTGGGGCATTATGACCGCGTCTTCCGAGTCGCACTCTGTGAGGAAGCTGGAGCAGATGAAGATCGCCTTCCTGCTGGACAACGCCTACGGCATCGGCGGAACGATCCGGTCAACGGTGAACCTCTCCCGGGCACTCGCCGAGCGCCACACCGTCGAGGTCGCCAGCCTCCGCCGGAACACGGAGAAGCCCGCCCTCCCCTTCGACCCCAGGGTCAAGCTGATCCCGCTTCTCGACCTGCGCAGGGACTCCCGGGACTACGACGGCGACGATCCCCTCTTCCACCGGCCCAGCAGACGCTTCACCGAGGGCACCGACCACTTCGAGCGCGGCATCGCCACCCACCTCGGCGACCAGCGGATCCGCGACTACCTGCACCAGACCGACGCCGACGTCGTGATCGCCACCCGGCCCAAGCTCAACGACTACCTCGCCGCCTACGGCAGCGACCGGTACGTGCGCATCGGCCAGGAGCACCTCACCCGCGAGATGCACGTCGAACACGTGCGCAGCCACCAGGACGCCGCGATCAGACGGCTCGACGCCTTCGTCACCGTCTCCTACGCCGACGCGGCCCACTACCGCGAGGCGCTGGGCGCCAGGGGCGAGAACGACGAGGGCACCGGCGTCCGCGTCGTCTGCGTCCCCAACGCCGTTCCGGCTGCCGACATCGAGCCGTCGGACGGCGAGAGCAAGCTGATCGTCGCGGCCGGGCGGCTGATCAAGATCAAGCGCTACGACCGGCTGCTGAACGCCTTCGCGCTCGTCTCCGAGAAGCACCCCGACTGGAAACTGCGGCTCTACGGGCGCGGCAAGCGCCAGCCCGCGCTGCGCGCCCACATCGACAGCCTCGGCCTGTCCGACCGCGCCTTCCTCATGGGCGCCCACTCCCCCATCGAGCCGGAGTGGGCCAAGGGCGCCATCGCCGCCGTCTCCTCCGACGCCGAGTCCTTCGGGATGACCCTCGTCGAGGCCATGCACTGCGGGGTCCCGGTCGTCAGCACGGACTGCCCGTACGGTCCTGGCGAGATCCTCACCAACGGCAAGGACGGCCTCCTCGCGCCGCTGGGGGACGAGGAATCGTTCACCGTGCGCGCCTACGCGGACGCGCTGCTCCAGCTCGTCGAGAGCCCGGACCTGCGCCGCCGCATGGGCCAGGCCGCGCTGCTGAAGGCCGCGCGGTACGCGCCGGACCGCGTCGCCGCCGAGTACGAGCAGCTCATCGGGAAGCTGCTGGCCGAGCGGCCCGTGCTGGCCGCAGCGCGGCCCGCCAGGGGCGCGCGGCAGGCGCAGCCTCCGGAGGGCGCGGACGCGGGCGCGGCCACGTCCACGGTCACGGGGTCCGACGGGGCGGGCGCGTCCGGCACGGGCGACGGGTCCGGCGTGGGCGACAGGCCCGGCGCGTCCGGCGGCGCGGGCGGCAAGGGGAAGCGCCGCGGCCGGCCGTCCCTGCGGCGCCTTCTGCGCCGTCTCCTCCGCCCCTCCCTGCGCCGCCGCCTCGCCCCCCTCGTGCGCGCCGTGCGGCGGCTGCTGCGCGGGCAGCAGCCCGTGCCCCGCAAGGCCCCGGCCTCGCTGCCCCGGCCGCAGGCCCATGTGCGCGTCGCCGCCGACGGCTCGGTCGTGGTCAGGCTGCGCGCCAAACGGCTCCCCGAGGACGGCGCCGCGCTGCTGCTGCGCACCCGGCACGGCGCCAGGACGGAGACCGTCCGCGTCCCCCTCCCCCCGCGCGGCGCCGCCGTCGACGGCTGGACCGAGACCCGCCTCGACCGCTCGGGCCACCGCCTGGCCGAGGCCCGCTGGGACCTCTACGTGGAGCGGGAACGGGACGGCAAGCGCAAGCGCGTGCGCGCCGACCTCGTGGAGACGGCGCGGCTGCTGTCCCTGCCCGTGCCGCTCGACGAGGACGGAGCCGTGGCGCCCTGGGTGCCGTACACCACCTCCGACGGCTATCTCGCCCTGCGCACCTGGCGCCGCCAGGGCCACGCCGAGGTCACCTCGATCGCCCTGGGGCGGGAAGCGTTCCACGTAGAGGCATTGCTGTACGGCGCTGCCGGGCGCCCGGAAGCGCTCAGGGAGGCGGCCGTGCTGGCCGTCGCGCGGACGGACAAGGAGCGCGGCTTCGAGGTGCCGGTGAGCGTCGCGAACACCGGGAGCGCTGCGGACGGCGGCGACGGGCCGCCGTCGGTCGCCTTCGAGCTGCCCTACGACCTTCCCGGTGCCCTGGACTCCGGTTCCGGCGACGCGGTCTGGGACCTGTGGCTGCGCCCCGGCGGCCAGGACGCGGCGGCCGTGCGCCTCGCGCGGCTGCTGGACGACCTCGCGGCCCGCAAGAAGACGGACGTGCTGCCCCGGGCGCGGCTCGGCGACAGCGGTACGGGGGTCCGCGCGTACTTCTCCGTCAACAACGACCTCGCGCTCGCCCTCCAGCCCGTCCCGGAGGAGGAGCCGCAGACGGCGGACACCATGCCCGAGCAGGAACCGGCCGAGCGGACGCCCCACCAGACCGGGGGCCACCAGACGGGGGGCCACCCGGCCCAGGGCCAGCCGTCCTCGCCGCGTCAGGGGCAGAGCCCCTCCTCGTCGCCGAGCGCGTCGGCCAGGGCCTGACGGCCGACGAGTTCGGCGTCGTCCCTGGCCTCCCTGCCCACCGCCTCGGCCTCGGCGAGGCGCGCCGCGTGCCCGTTCGTCTGCCGCGCGTTGCGCGCCTCGGCCTGCGCCCCGAGGGCGAGCGCCGCCTGGTTGAAGCGGACGAGGGAGGGCGGCTCGGAGGGGCCGAGCAAGTGCGTCTTCAGCTCCTTGCGGGCCTGCGCGAGGGTGTCCTTTTCCGGGTGCCTGACCGACTCCAGCAGCGCGGGCACCCCGGACGCGTCGGGGGAGAGGATCGTGGCGGCCCGCACGGTCGGGTACCCGGCCTTGAAGTCGGCCTCGCTCAGTCCGCTGGTGTTGACCACGGCGTACGGCTTCTGGCTCGCGAGGAAGTCGGAGACCACGGAGGAGACGTCGGAGACGAGCAGGTGCGTCCGGTTGAAGCAGGCGTAGATGCCGGGCCTGCGCCCCGTGACGACGCGGTGCTCCCACGCGGGGAACGAGGCCCAGTACGCCTCCTCCCAGGCGCGGGTGGCCTCCTCCACGCGCGCGGTGCGGCTGCCCCTGGGCGCGCCCTGGAGCAGCATCCGCTCGGCCTCGTCGGCGCCCCGGCGGAAGGCGCACGTGGTCAGCGCCTCCAGCTCGGCGCGGCGCCGCTCCAGCTCCGCCGCCCCCTCCCCGGCTCCCTCGGCTCCCCCGTTCCGTTCGCCCCGCTCGGCGGCGCGCGCGGCGCTCGCCTCGCGCACCAGTTCCCGGATGCGCTGGTCGGCCTCGGCGGCGCGCGGGTCGACGGAGCCGGTCATGGGATGCGGCTTGTAGAGCAGCCGTACGGCGGGGTCGGCGAGCAGGGCGCGGACGATCGCCTCACCGGCCAGGACGACCGAGGTGTTGCCCGGGTCGTCGGTCCAGCCCTCCCAGGTCGGCGCGTAGAGCACGGTGGTCGTCCCGCCCGGCACCGGAGGTCCTTCGTACGGGTGAATGGGCGCGAGCTGGGGGCGGCCGACCTCGACGACGTCCTTGTCCTCCACGCCGATGTCGGCCGACTGGTAGCGCTCGCGTGCCGCGGCACCCGCGACCCACACCTCGTCGTACGCCTTCGCGTACGGGTTGCAGGAGGAGAGCTTGTCGCTCTCCCCGTGGTTGATGAAGGCGTGTTTGATCGTGGGGATGCGCAGAACCTGTGAGGTCTTGCCCGAGTTCGCCGGGTGGAGCAGCACGCGCAGCGTCGAGTGCTCCAGCCGCATCAGATGGGCGACGCGGGGGACGCACAGCACGGGGATGTCCGTCGCGTCCAGCTTCTGCACCATGAAGCGCTCACGGAGCACGATGACAGGCCGCCCGTCCAGCTCGGCGAGCGTGGAGAGCCACATGTTGGCCTGGTAGGCGGAGGCGGTGCCGCCGGAGAAGTACATGCCGATGGTCGGCCGGTACTCCGCCAGCCACGCGTCCAGCCACGCCAGCGCCTCCGCCTCCCCCACGGGACGGCGCGAGGGCAGCAGCCAGCCCGCCAGGTGCCCCACCCCGGCCAGCAGCGCCACACAGCAAGCGCCCGCCGCCAGCGCGCCCCACAGCGCGTACCCCGTCAGCGCCGTGGCGGCCATCCCCACGGTGGTCAGCAGGCCGACACCGGCGAGCCGCAGCGTGCTCTGCCGCCCGAAGAGCGGGGGCGGCGCGGGGGTGAGGTTGAGCGCGGAGGCGTCGATGTTGCGGGTGACGACGGGCAGCCTGCGCGAGAGCCGCACCCGGCCCGCGACGGCCTGGCACACGAAGTGCAGCCCCCAGTAGCCGAGCATCGCGGCCAGCAGCGGGACCCCCTCGACCACGGGGTGCAGCGCGTCCAGCCGCGCCAGCCCGACGAGCAGCAGCCCGTCGCGCACCAGGTGCCGCACGGTGGCGCTGAGCTGGATGCGGCCCAGCCTTCTGCCCAGGCCGCGCCATCGCCTGCGGAGCATGAGCACCTCGAGCAGCACCGCGAGCAGCGCACCGGCCGCGACGGGGGCCGCCGCGGCGAGCACGATGCCGAGCAACTGGAGCAGACAGGCGGCGGCCAGCAGCGGCAGCGCGACGGCGGGCGCCGCCAGCCGGCTCTCGAAGGGCATCACCGGGCCGCTCGTGGGTCCGTTCTTCTCCAACGTCACACCTTCCCGGCCCCGGGACCAGGGCACATGTACGGAGCGTGCCGGAATGATCACCGTATGCCCGTCAGTGCGCGTGTGCCGCGCGGCGCTGGGCCGTTCCGGGGACGCGGGGCAGCACCCCGGGATCCCGGTGCGGCACGGGCCCCACGCGCGTCGCACGTCTCACACGGGCCGCGGCACCCCCGCCGATCGCGACATTCAGGACATGCGCCTCTAGCATTTCCATACGCCATATACCGGACATGCGTACGCCTGGAGGACCCCCGTGCAGACCGCCACCCGAGCCGCGCTCCCCCTCACCCCGACAGCCCGTGCGCCCCGCCACCCCGTGCCCCACCACCCGCCCCAGGGGCTCATATGAACCGGCCCCTCAAGGTGAGCGTCGTCGTCCCCACGTACAACACGGGACGCACCGTTCTGGACGGGCTGCGGTCGCTGCGCGAACAGTCCATGGACCGCGAGGACTTCGAGGTCATCTACGTGGACGACGGCTCGACCGACGACACCGCCGCGCTACTGGAGTCGGCCCTCGCGGACGAGCCCCACATGCGGCTCATACGCACCACGAACTCCGGCTGGCCGGGCCGCCCCCGCAACATAGGTACCGACGCCGCGCGCGGCGAGTATGTGCACTACGTGGACGACGACGACTGGCTCGCCCCCAAGGCGCTGGAGAAGCTGTACGCGCGGGCGCGGGAGACCGGCGCCGACATCGTCATCGGCCGCATGGCGGGCCACGGCAGAGGCGCCCCGCGAGCCCCCTTCGCCAAGCCCATGGCGCACGGCGACTTCCGCAAGGACACCGTCCTCGCCGGGTCGATGACCGTGCACAAGCTCTTCCGCCGCGCCTTCCTGACGGACCACGCGCTGCGGTTCGCCGAGGGCAGGGTGCGCCTGGAGGACCACCTCTTCATGCTCCGCGCCTATCTGCTGGCGTCGGGCGTGGCCACCGTCCACGACTACACCTGCTACCACTGGGTGCGGCACCACGACGGCCTCCACAACATCAGCTACCAGCGCATAGAGCCGGCGCCGTACGTCGACAGCATCCGCCGGGTGCTCACCGTCCTCGACGCGCCCGACACCCACGTCCCCCCTGGCCCGCTGCGCGAGCGGCTGCTCGCCAACTGGTACGGCAACAAGGCGCTGCGGCGCCTCACCGGCAAGGGCCTGCTGATGCAGTCGGGCGACTACCGCGACGCGTGGTTCGGCGCCGTCAGCTCCCTGGCCGCCGACCTGCCCCCGGAGGCCGACGCGCACCTCCCCGCGCGGCTGCGGGTCCTGTCGGCGCTCGCCCGGCACGGGGATCTGTCGCTGCTGGAGGACTTCGCCGTCTTTGAAGCGAACATCGACCACCTGCCGAGGCTGATCTCGGCCGAGTGGGACGGGCCCCTGCTCACCGTGAAGGCGCACACGCGGCTGATGCACCGGGCCGTCGCCGACCGGCCCGCCACGCCCGTCGTCTTCACGCGCGACGCCGAGGACGCCGGGAACACCGAGGGCGGCGAGGGCGGCGAGGGCGGCGAGGGCGGCTTCCACTGGAGGCTGCCGCCCGCACTGACCGCCGTCCCCGGAGTGCTCGAAGCCGCCGACTTCACCGACGAGGTGCGGCACGGCAAGGCGACGGGGCTGCTGCGGCACCGCGAGGACAGGACCGAGATCGCGGTGCACGGCACCTCGCGCCTCGTCGAACTCCCCCTCGGCCCCGACGAGGCCGCCCCGGACGCCGCAGCCACCTCGGCGACCGAGGCACCCGAGCCCGCCGGGCTCCTGGCGCGCGCGGCACGCCGCCTGGGCCTGACGGGCCCGCCGGACGAGGAAGCGCGGCCGGTCCGGAACGCGCGGGGTCACGCCCTGTGCTACGAGGCCGAGTTCACCGTCGACCCGGCCACCGCCGACCAGGGCGGCCCCCTCGCGCCCGGCACCTGGGACGTGCTGCTCCGGCTGAACACCTGCGGCTGGCTCAGCGCGCCACGGCTGCGCGGGGTCACCGTGGAGGGCGTAGGGGAAGCGGCCGAAGCGGAAGCGGAACGCGTCCCCAGCACCTGACCCCCGCCGGCCTCCCCCACCCGCCTCCGCACATGAGGGTGCCCCCGGAACACATCGTTCCGGGGGCACCCTCGTCAGCTCGGCGAAGCCCGCTCAGCGAGCGCCGCTCAGCGGTTGCTGCGCAGCAGCGTCCGCATCGTCCGCATGGCCACCGACAGGTTCGCCAGGTCGAAGGTGTCCGACGCCTGGATCTCCTCCAGCGTGGCCCGCGCACGGGAGAGGATCGTGGAGGTCTTCTCCTCCCACGCCTCGTACCGCTGCTCGGGCGTCGAGGCACCGCTGCCCTCGGACAGCACGTCGGCCGCGATGAGCTGGTGCGCCGCGTACAGGTCCTCGCGGATGGCCGCGCGCGCCATCGACTGCCAGCGGTCGTTGCGCGGCAGCTCGCTCACCCGCTCCTGGAGCTGGGTGATGCCGAGGCGGTCGCCGAGGTCGTAGTAGACGGCGGCGACGTCCATCAGCTCGACGCCCGTACGCTCAGCGACCGCGACCACGTCCAGCGCGGGGAAGGCGGCCGAGAAGCCCGCCACCTTCAGCGCCAGCCCGGACGGGACGCCCGCGCCCTCCAGCCGGTCCAGGATCTGCTGGTGCCACTTGAGGTCGTCGCCCTTGAGGAGGCCGGGCAGCTGGTCCCAGACCGTCCGCACCCGCTCGCCGAACAGCTCGATGGTCTCCGCGAGCTGCAACGGCTGCGGCCGGTTGTTGAGCAGCCAGCGCGTGCCCCGCTCCACGAGGCGGCGCGAGTGGAGCCGGATGCTGGTGAGCACGTCGGCCGGGACCTGGTTGTCGAGCCCCTCGACCTCGTCCCAGATGGCACCGATGCCGAAGATCGCGCGGGCCGCCGTGTGCGCCCGTACGATCTCCTCCGTCGAGGCGCCCGACTCCTCCTTCATGCGGTGCAGGAAGGTGCTGCCGCCGGTGTTCACCGTGTCGTTGACCAGCAGCGTCGTCACGATCTCGCGGCGCAGCGCGTGCTGGTCGATCTCGTCGGCGAACCGTTCCTGGAGCGCCCTGGGGAAGTAGGCGTGGGCGAGGCCGCGCAGATACGGGTCGTCCGGCAGGCCCGTGCCGACCAGCTCGTCGGTGATGGTGATCTTGGTGTACGCGAGCAGCACCGCCAGCTCGGGCTGCGTCAGGCCCTGCCCGTTGGTCAGCCGCTCCCTGATCAGCTTGTCCGAGGGCAGGAATTCCAGGCCGCGGTCGAGCTTGCCCTCCTTGACCAGGCGGCGCATGTACCGCTGGTGTGCGTGCAGGAGGCTCGGCGCGCCCTCGATGGAGTTGGCCAGGGCGACGTTCTGCGCGTAGTTGTTCCGCAGGACCAGCTCGCCGACCTCGTCGGTCATCTCGGCCAGCAGCGCGTTCCGCTGCTTGACGGTCATGTCGCCGTTGGCCACGACCGCGTTGAGCAGGATCTTGATGTTCACCTCGTGGTCGGAGGTGTCCACGCCCGCGCTGTTGTCGATCGCGTCGGTGTTGACCCTGCCGCCCTTGCGCGCGAACTCGATCCGGCCGAGCTGCGTCAGGCCCAGGTTGCCGCCCTCTCCGACGACCTTGACGCGCAGGTCCTGGCCGTCGACGCGGATGGCGTCGTTCGCCTTGTCACCGGCGTCCGCGTTGATCTCGGTCGACGCCTTCACGTAGGTGCCGATGCCGCCGTTCCACAGCAGGTCGACCGGTGCGCTCAGGATGGCCTTCATCAGCTCGGCCGGGGTCATCTTGGTGACGCCCGCGTCGATGCCGAGGGCCGCGCGGACCTGCGGGGTGACGGGCACGGACTTGGCGCTGCGCGGGTGGATGCCGCCGCCCGCCGAGATCAGCTCCTTGTCGTAGTCCGCCCAGGAGCTGCGCGGCAGCTCGAACAGGCGGCGCCGCTCGGCGTACGAGGTGGCCGCGTCCGGGTCGGGGTCGAGGAAGATGTGCCGGTGGTCGAAGGCCGCGACCAGCCGGATGTGCTCAGAGAGCAGCATGCCGTTGCCGAACACGTCACCCGACATGTCGCCGACGCCCACGGCCGTGAAGTCCTGCGTCTGGGTGTCGTGGCCCAGCTCCCTGAAGTGCCGCTTCACGGACTCCCAGGCGCCGCGCGCCGTGATGCCCATGCCCTTGTGGTCGTAGCCAGCCGAGCCGCCGGAGGCGAAGGCGTCGCCCAGCCAGAAGCCGTAGGCGACGGCGACCTCGTTGGCGATGTCCGAGAACGTCGCCGTCCCCTTGTCGGCGGCGACGACGAGGTAGGTGTCGTCGCCGTCGCGCCGCACCACGTCCTCGGGCGGGACGACCTCGCCGTTCACGAGGTTGTCCGTGATGTCCAGCAGCCCGGAGATGAAGGTCTTGTAGCAGGCGATGCCCTCGGCCTGCCAGGCGTCGCGGTCCACGGCGGGGTCGGGCAGCTGCTTGCCGACGAAGCCGCCCTTGGCGCCGACGGGCACGATGACCGTGTTCTTGACCTCCTGCGCCTTGACCAGGCCCAGGATCTCCGTGCGGAAGTCCTCGCGCCGGTCGGACCAGCGCAGACCGCCGCGCGCGACCTTCCCGAAGCGCAGGTGCACGCCCTCGACGCGCGGCGAGTACACCCAGATCTCGTACTCGGGCCTGGGCGCGGGCAGATCGGGGATCGCCTGCGGGTCCAGCTTCATCGAGACGTAGGTGTGCGGGCCGCCCGCGCTGTCCTTCTGGAAGTAGTTCGTGCGCAGCGTCGCCTTGATGACCGTGAGGAACGAGCGCAGGATGCGGTCCTCGTCCAGGCTGGCCACCAGGTCCAGCGCGCCGTCCAGCTCCTCCTGGATGCCGTCGGTCAGCTCGTGCCCGGCGCCCGCGCGGCGCGGCGACATGCGCGCCTCGAAGAGGCTCACCAGCAGCCGCGTGGTGTGCACGTTGTGCCGGAGGGTGTCCTCCATGTACGTCTGGCTGTACGTGGCACCCGCCTGCCGCAGGTACTTCGCGTAGGCGCGCAGCACCATCGCCTGCCGCCACGTCAGCCCGGCGGACAGGACGAGGGAGTTGAGGCCGTCGTTCTCGGCCTGGCCCGTCCACACGGCGGCGAAGGTCTCCTGGAAGCGCTCGCGCGCGTCCTCGCCGAGGTCGTGCGCCGTGGTCTTCGCGGGCGCCGCGGGCAGCCGCAGCCCGAAGTCGTAGATCCACGCCTTGCTGCGGTCGGAGCAGCGCAGCTCGTAGGGGCGCTCGTCGACGACCTCGACGCCCATGGACTGGAGGATGGGGAGGATCGAGGAGAGCGAGACGGGGCGGCCCGTGCGGTAGATCTTGAAGCGGCGCTCTCCTGCGGCGGCGCCGACCGGCTCGTACAGGCTCAGCGAGAAGTCGGACCCCTCACCGTCGTCGCCCCCGTCGCCGCCCTCGTCGTCGCCCTTCTTGCCCAGCCGCTCGATGTGCTGGAGGTCGGCGACCGCCGCGCGCGGCGGGAAGTCCGCCTTGTAGCCCTCGGGGAAGGCGGTGGCGCCGTAGCGGTGGCTCAGCTCGGCCGCCTGCTCCTCGCCGAACTCGGCGACCAGCGCCTCCGCGAAACCGTCCGCCCAGGAGCGGGCCGCCTCCGCGAGACGGGCCTCGATCCGTTCGGTGTCGGCGTCCGTCAGCTCGGGCAGCCGCGCGCCTGCGGGCACCCGGATGACGAAGTGCAGCCGGGAGAGCACCGATTCGGTGTTCCAGGCCGTGTAGTCGACGCTGGAGCCGCCCAGTTCCTCGGCGAGGATCTCCGTCAGCCGCAGCCGGACCGCCGTGGTGTAGCGGTCGCGGGGGAGGTAGACCAGCGCGGAGTAGTACCGCCCGTACTCGTCGCGCCGCAGGTACAGCCGCAGCTTGCGGCGCTCCTGGAGGTAGAGGACGGAGGTGACGATGGACCGCAACTGGTCGACGGGGGTCTGGAACAGCTCGTCGCGCGGGTACGTCTCCAGGATCTGGAGCAGATCGCGGCCCGCGTGGCTGTCAGGCGTGAAGCCCGCCGAGGCGAGCACCTCCTCCACCTTGCGGCGGATGACGGGCACGCGGCGGACGGACTCGGTGTACGCGGCCGACGAGAAGAGCCCCAGGAAGCGGCGCTCCCCGACGACGTTGCCCTCGGCGTCGAACTTCTTCACACCGACGTAGTCGAGGTACGAGGAACGGTGCACCGTGGCGCGGCTGTTGGCCTTCGTCAGCACCAGGAGCCGGTGCTCGCGTGCCTTGGCGCGCGCGTCGGCGGGCAGCCGGTTGAAGGACGGCGAGACCGGGTGGCCCTCGGCGTCGGTGTCGGTGTGGTGCGGGTCGGAGCGCAGCACGCCCAGGCCCGTGCCGGGGACGGGCGCGAGGGCCAGCTCCTCGTCGCTGGGCTCCTTGGACAGCTCGTACTCGCGGTAGCCCAGGAAGGTGAAGTGGTCGTCGGCGAGCCAGCGCAGCAGCTCGCGGGCCTCCTCGGCCTCCTGGTCCGGCAGATCGGCGGGGAGGGGCTCGTCCGTCAGCTCGTCGGCGATGCGAGTGGCGGCGCCGCGCATCTTCTGCCAGTCCTCGACGGCCTCCCGCACGTCCGAGAGGATGCGCAGGAGATCGGAGTTGATCTGCTTCAGATCGTCCCTGTCGGTCTCCCTGTCGATCTCGACATGGATCCACGACTCGGTGACCGCGTCGTGCGGCAGCTCCTTGCGGGTACGTGCGCCGGCGGGCTCGTACGGGTCCAGCCCGGCGTCCAGCACCTCCAGCAGCTTGCCCGTCACATCACGGCGGACGACGACCTGCGGGTGGATGACGGCGTGGATGCCGCGGCCCTTGTGGGACAGGTCGTTGGTGACCGAGTCGACCAGGAAGGGCATGTCGTCGGTGACGATCTCGACGACGGTGTGCGTGCAGGTCCAGCCGTTCTCGTCGACGGTCGGCGTGTAGACCCGCACATTGGCCGTCCCCTGGGGACGCTCCTGGGCGAGCCGGTAGTGCGCGAGCGCCGCTCCGAGAATGTCGACCGGATCGCGGTCCGCGAGGTCCTCGGGCGCGGTGTGGAGGTAGTAGCGCTGGAGAAACGCCTCAAGGGCGCCGTTCTCAAGGCCCTCCACCGGGTGGTTCCCCCCGGCGGGGCTTTGCTCAGCTACCCGAGCGGCCTCTGTCAGCCGCTCGGCCTTTGCTTCATCCAGCTTGGTCTGCATGTCCTCTGGCTCCTGTCGCGCGCCGTTGCGTGACGTCGGGTGTGGCGGAGGCGCGGCGAAGAACGCGAGGCACGCGGGGTGACCGCTCGGGTTCGACGCAGCGCCGCGAGAAACGACCAGCCGCGGCCCGGGCGCTGTGACGCGGTGGGCGCAGGGTGGAGGCGGCGTTGCCTCCGGTGGATATCGGGCTGATCACGTACGTAAGGCTATCGTCCCGCACCGCACCCCCGTCATGGGCCGCAGTTGTACAAAAGCGGAGGCCGGACTTTGACGGAATGGACAGCGACAGCGCCGCCCGGCGACGAACCCGCAGGCAGCGGGCGTGCCGAAGACGGAGCCCGAGCGGGGCCGCGACGGGATCCGGGCGGGGCCTGACCGGGGCCGGGCGGAGCTGAGCGGGGCCTGAGCGCGCCCTTGGCAAATACGCCCGCCCGGAGCACGTTGAATTCACATGACGCTCCGGAGGTGGACACCATGACCGCCAGCATCCTGATCGTGACCGGTGACGCGGCCGAGTCCCTGGAAGTCCTCTACCCGTATCAACGGCTGCGCGAGGAGGGCTACACCGTTCATATCGCCGCCCCCTACCGCAAGACGCTGCGCTTCGTCGTCCACGACTTCGAGGAGGGCTTCGACACGTACACCGAGAAACCCGGCTACACCTGGCCGGCGGATCTGGCCTTCTCCGAAGTCGATCCGGGCCAGTACTCCGCTCTGGTGATCCCGGGCGGCCGGGCGCCCGAATATCTGCGCAACGACGCCGAGCTGCGCAAGATCCTCAAGGCGTTCTTCGACGCCGACAAGCCCGTCGCGCAGATCTGCCACGGCCCGCTGCTGACCGCCTCCGTCGGCGGCCTCCGGGGCCGCCGCGTCACGGCCTACCCGGCGCTGGAGCAGGACATGGAGGCCGCGGGCGCCACCTTCCAGGACTCCGAGGCCGTGGTGGACGGCACCCTCGTCTCCTCCCGCGCCTGGCCGGACCACTCCGGGTGGATGCGGGAGTTCCTGACGGTGCTGCGGGCGAAGGCACCGGTCTCGTAGCGGGGCGGTCATGCGGCGGGGGCGCGGCTGGCGGTGGCGCGGCGCCTCGCGGCGGGCCGGGCCCGTGCGGGGGCCGCCCGCCATGGGGGGCCGCTCAGGCGCGGGCGAGGCGCTCGGCCTCATCGACGGCCTCCACGAGGGTGTCCACCACGGGCACACCCGCCTCCTCCAGGCTGGCCCTGCTGTGCGAACCGCCGGTGTAGAGCACCGCGTGGGCACCCACGTGGGCCGCGGCCAGCGCGTCGTCGAGCGCGTCCCCGATCACCACGGTGCGGGACGCCTCGACGCCGCCGCCGAGTGACGTCAGCAGGGTGAGATGCCGCTCCATCTGGGCCGCCTTGCCGCCGCCCGAAGGGCCCGTCGCGCCGTCGACGCGCAGGAAGTGCCGCTCGATGCCGTGCGTACGCAGCAGGGGCAGCAGTCTGTCGTGCGGCGCGAGGGAGCACAGCGACTGGGTGCGCCCCGCCTCGCCTCCCCCGGCGAGCAGTTCCATGGCGCCCTCGGCGAGCGCGGCGTCGTGCACGCGCTGCCAGTAGTGGCGGTGGAAGGTCTCGTCCATCACCGCCCACTCCTCCTCGGTGGGCAGCCGTCCCATCAGCCGCTCGTAGAAGCGCGGCACGGGCACGCAGTACAGCTCCCGATAGCGCTCCAGCGTGATGGGCGCCATGCCCAGCTCTTCGAAGGCGGCGTTGGTGGCGTCGATCACGGCGTGGATGTCGTGCAGCAGCGTGCCGTTCCAGTCCCACACGATGTGCGCCGCGTGCCCCGCGTGTCCCGGACGTCTTTTCAGGTTCCCCGTTCCCATGTCTCCCGACCGTACGCGCCGGGTCCGACAATCCGGTACCGGATTCCTCCCGCCCCGCCCGTCGAGCCCCGCCCCACGGGGCTCGGCAGAGCCAGGGCAGCCCAGCTCAGGGGCCCGGTTCAGGGGCCGTTCAGCCGAGCAGGTTCGGGATCTCCTGTGTGGCGTACCACAGCAGCTCGTGGTCCTCCGCGCCGTCGACGGTGAAGCGCGCGTCCTCGTCGCCACGCCCGGCCGCGTCCAGCGCGTCCACGGCCGCCGCCACGTCGGCCTCCGCGTCGGCCGCGTCGAGATGCACCGCGGCGGCCTTCGCGAGCCGTACCGTTTCCGCGACCCGTACCTCGCCCAGCCCGGCCGGGTCCCCCGAGCCTCCGGCGGCGGCGCCGTCGCCCGGCGCGGGGCTGACGGCGGCGTCCGGCACGTCGGCGGCCACGACCACCCGGCGCCGTGCCGCTCCGGGGTCGGCCGCCAGGAGCCGCAGCGAAGCCTGGGCCGCGCGGCCGAGCGCGGCGTACTCCAGTTCCTCGATGTCGTCGGAGAGGTACCACTCGCGCAGTCCGGGCGTGACCGCGTACGCGACCAGCGCGTCCCGCTCCGGCGACAGCCCCGGCCCCGGCCCCGGCCCCAGCTCACCCGCCTTGTGCGCCTCTTCGAGAGCGGAAAGAGTCAGGGGGACATAGACACGCATGGCTGCCGCTTTCGTGTATCGCCGGACCGTATGCACCGCCAGGATACGGTCCGCACGCCCGCGCGCACCCGTACGGGCGTGCCGCGAAGCCGCAGGTGACCGGGGTGCGGCGTCAGCCCGCGTCCGCCCGTGGGTCCTGATAGGTGAACCTCTTCCGGCCCCGCGCGGCCGGGTACGGGCGCGTTGCGGCCCCGTGAGCGGTCCCGCTACAACCGACACCGAAGCTACCGCCGGGTATCCGCAACCGCGGCCCTGCCCGTGCCCGCCACGCATCGGGGGTCCCCATGAACAGCGCGTCCCAGCCGTCCAAGCCATCCGCCGCCCGCCCCGTCCCCGCCACTGCGGCGGCACCGTTGCCGTCGGCGCCATCGATGTCGCCGTTCGCGCACCGCCGCCAGGGCCCGCCCGGGCGGCGGGACCAGCGGGGGCCCGGGCGCGCCCCGCAGCGCCGCCGCAC
>NZ_BAAGSO010000030.1:0-175989 GCF_054782395.1 Streptomyces daliensis
AAACGGACGCTTCCTTTGTACTCACCCTCTCGGGCTTTCCTCCGGGCGCTTCCCTTTCGGTGTCTCCGACTCTATCAGACCCTTTTCCGTTGATCGAAATTCGGGTTGATCGCAGACATGCGAAACCGAATCGACAAAAGAAAGGATGTGGATCATCGGTGACCGCCCACGCTTCGGCTCGGCCTTCGTCGTGGGCAGGGGGACGACAGTACAGGCACGCCGAGAGCAGAGGCAAATCGGTTTTGCAGGGCTGCCGCGAGGCTGCTTGATCGCGCGCGCGTGAGCGCGTGCACGTGAGGCACGGGCCCGTGTGGGCGGGCGGCGCGTCCCCGCACGCGCGATCGGAATCCGTTGTTCCTATGACTTACGCTTCTGAGCGGTGCGCCGTCCTGGACAGGTTGCGACGGCGGCTGATCGATCCTCGCCCTTCGGAGGCTTCCCATGACCACCGTGACGTCCCCGCTGACCGGACGTGCCATCGGACTCTCGGCCGTTCCCGACCCGGTGTTCTCCGGGGCCATGGTGGGCCCCGGCACCGCCATCGACCCCGTCCGGGAGCGTACCGAGGCGCTGGCGCCCGTCGATGGCATCGTCGTCTCGCTCCACCCGCACGCCTTCGTCGTGGTGGACGCCGAAGGACACGGTGTGCTGACGCACCTGGGCATCGACACCGTGCAGCTCAACGGTGACGGGTTCGAGCTGCTGGCCGCCAAGGGCGACACCGTGCGGCGCGGCGATTCGATCGTGCGCTGGGACCCGGCCGCCGTGGAGGCGGCGGGCAAGTCGCCCGTCTCCCCCGTGGTGGCGCTCGAGGCAACCGCCGACTCGCTGACCGATGTCGTGGACGACGGCGACATCGAGGCGGGCAAGACCCTCTTCGGCTGGAGCTGACCCCCGGACCGGCTCCGTCGCACAGGACGCGCGGATCGCACAGATCCCACGGATCGCACGGGGCGCCGGTCACGCGTAAGAGGCGGAAGAGCGCGAGAGAGAACAGCGGTGGCCGTGAGCGAGCCGCCGCACCGAACCGGAGACGGGTGAGATGGACACAACGCTTCGAGGCGTCGGCGTCAGTCACGGGGTGGCGATCGGCGAGGTACGGCACATGGGCACCGCGGTACTGGAGCCCCCGGCCAAGCAGATCGGCCCCGACGAGGCCCCGCGCGAGCAGCAGCGGGCGCACCAGGCCGTGGAGGCGGTCGCCAACGACCTGATCGCGCGCGGCAATCTCGCGGGCGGCGAGGCCCAGGCCGTGCTCGAGGCGCAGGCGATGATGGCCCAGGACCCGGAGCTGATGGCCGACGTCGAGCGGCGGATCACCGTCGGGAGCACGGCCGAGCGTGCCGTGTACGACGCGTTCGCCGCCTACCGGGCTCTGCTGGCGGGCGCCGGTGACTATCTCGCCGGGCGGGTGGCCGACCTGGACGACGTGCGCAACCGCATCGTCGCTCGGCTGCTGGGCGTGCCGATGCCGGGCGTGCCGGACAGCGACCAGCCGTACGTGCTCATCGCCCGCGATCTCGCGCCCGCCGACACCGCGCTGCTGGACCCCGCGCTGGTGCTGGGCTTCGTGACCGAGGAGGGCGGTCCGACCAGTCACAGCGCGATCCTGGCGCGGGCGCTGGGCGTGCCCGCCGTCGTCGCGCTGCCCGGTGCAGGGGAGCTGGTGGAGGGCACCGTCGTCGCGGTGGACGGGAGCACCGGCGAGATCGTGGTCAACCCGGACGCGGACGAGCGGGCCGCGCTGGAGAAGGCCGCCGAGGAGCGCAAGGCCGCGCTGGAGGGCGTCAAGGGGCCGGGGGCGACCTCGGACGGGCACAAGGTGCCGCTGCTGGCGAACGTGGGCGGGCCCTCGGACGTGCCCGCGGCCGTGGAGGCAGGCGCCGAGGGTGTGGGCCTGTTCCGTACGGAGTTCCTGTTCCTGGACAACAGTGAGCAGGCGCCCTCGGAGGAGAAGCAGGTCGAGGCGTACCGGCAGGTGCTGGAGGCGTTCCCCGAGGGGCGTGTGGTCGTGCGCGTGCTGGACGCGGGCGCCGACAAGCCGCTGGACTTCCTGAGCCCGGGCGAGGAGCCGAACCCGGCGCTGGGCGTGCGCGGGCTGCGGACGCTGCTGGACCACCCCGAGGTGCTGCGCGGTCAGCTCCGTGCACTGGCCAAGGCCGCCGAGGGGCTGCCCGTCTACCTTGAGGTCATGGCGCCGATGGTGGCGGACCGTACGGACGCGAAGGCGTTCGCGGACGCGTGCCGCGAGGCCGGGCTGCGGGCGAAGTTCGGCGCGATGGTGGAGATCCCCTCCGCCGCGCTGCGGGCGAGGTCGGTCCTCCAAGAGGTGGAGTTCCTTTCGCTGGGCACCAACGATCTGGCGCAGTACACCTTCGCCGCCGACCGGCAGGTGGGTGCCGTCTCCCGGCTCCAGGACCCGTGGCAGCCCGCGCTGCTCGACCTGGTGTCGCTGTCCGCCGAGGCGGCGAAGGCCGAGGGCAAGAGCTGCGGCGTGTGCGGCGAGGCCGCGTCGGATCCGCTGCTGGCGTGTGTGCTGACGGGGCTCGGCGTGACGAGCCTGTCGATGGGCGCCGCCTCGATCCCGTATGTGCGCGCCACGCTGGCGAAGCACACGCTCGCGCAGTGCGAGCGTGCCGCTTCCGCCGCGCGGGCAGCGGACACCGCCGAGGAGGCGCGGATCGCCGCGCAGGCGGTGCTGTCCGGGGAGTGAGCGCGGGGGCCGGGGCGCCCCTGGCGTCCCCGGCGTCCCGGTGATCGCTGACGACGGTGATGACGGTAATGACGGCGACGGTGCCGGTCGGTCCGCTGCGGCGGGGCGGTCGGCACCGTTCGCGTTCCGGCGCCCGTCCGCGTACGGGCAGCGTCCCCGTGTGGCACGTGCGGCACGTATAGCTCTCAGCAGTGCAGGTCACCTCCCGGGTGGGGCAGTTCGAGTCCGGGGAGGTGATCGACGCCGTGCTCGGGCGGCACGGGATCGCCGGTGACGGGGTCCGTGCAGTAGGCCGTGAAGACCTCGGCGGCTGTGAGGGCGCGCAGCCAGTCGCCGTGGAGGTTCCAGCCGCGCACCGTGTCCCGGGCGCCCTCCCGTTCGGTGCGCAGGACCAGGCCGCCGGGGCTGTCCGTGGCGAGTCCGGCGGCCAGTGAGGTGGTGAGGGCGAGCGCCGCGGTCTCGTCGACGCGGAGGGCTCCGTCCTCGTCGGCGTACGCGTCGAGCGCGGTGACGAGCGGGGAGCCCGGGACGCCGACGCTGCACACCAGGTGGTGCGTGCCCTCCCCCGCCGCCTCCATGAGGAGGGACACCGCCCGCGCCGCGCGGTCCAGGGAGACGCGCGCGATATCGGCTCCGCAGGCCGCGCACGCGCCGGCGCGGGAGAGGACCTCGGCGGCCTTCTCCCAGGCGGCCCGGCACGCCTGGGTGTCGGTGAGGGCCTGGACGAGCCGGGCCATGGGCTGTCCCGTGTACGCCACCGTGGCCCCGGAGGCGGCGACCTCCGCGACATAGCGGGTGCGGCTCGCCGGGGTGTCGGGATCGAGGCGTTCCTCGTGGCAGAAGAGGCGGTAGTCCACGGCGTCGAAGACGGCGACGCGGGTGTGGATGCCCTCTCCGGAGAGTGAGCGCAGCAGTCCCTCCATCTGCCGCAGATACGTCCGGTGGTCCGCGAAGGTGAAGGAGCGATAGCCGCGCATCAGCGCGAAGTCGGACTCCTCCGCCAGGACGGCGACCGTGCTGGGCGCCTCGCGGCGCAGTGCCCTGTGCGGGCCGCGCTTCCGGCTGCGGGTGTGTGCCATGGGGTCCCCCCTGGGTGCGTACGGATCACTTGGTCACTCACCGTAATCGGGGGGTCTGACATCGGGCGCCGCTGCGGCCCCGCACGGGGTGCGGGGCCGCAGCGGTCAGGGGTCAGTGGTCAGGGGTCAGTGGTCAGGGGTCAGTGGCCAGGGGTCAGGCGTCGTGCGGGGTGCGTTCCCGCGCGAGGCGCTCGTAGAAGCGGAGCAGCTCGACGTTGTCGACGGAGCCGGGGTTGACGGCCTTGTCGAGCGGGGTGCCCTGGAGGAGCCGCTTGACCGGGACTTCGAGGCGCTTGCCCGTGAGGGTGTGCGGGACGCCGGAGATCTCGATGATCTCGTCGGGGACGTGGCGCGGTGACAGGCCCTCGCGGATGACGCGCTTGACGCGGTCGCGCAGCGCGTCGTCGAGGGTGGCGCCCTCCGCGAGGTGGACGAAGAGCGGCATCCAGTAGCCGCCGTCGGGCTGTTCGACGCCGATGACCAGGGATTCGCGGATCTCGGGGAGGCGTTCGACGGCCTCGTAGATGTCGGCCGAGCCCATGCGGACGCCCTGGCGGTTGAGGGTGGAGTCGGAGCGGCCGTGGATGACGACGGTGTTGCGCTCGGTGAGGGTGATCCAGTCGCCGTGGCGCCAGGTGCCGGGGAACATCTCGAAGTAGCTGTCGCGGTAGCGGGAGCCGTCGGGGTCGTTCCAGAAGCGGATCGGCATGGAGGGCATGGGCGTGGTGACGACGAGTTCGCCGACCTCGCCGATGAGGGGCTTGCCCTGCGGGTCCCACGACTGGAGCCCCGTGGCGAGGGAGGGCGCCTGGAGTTCGCCGGTGTGGACGGGGAGGGTGGGCACGGCTCCGGCGAAGCAGCTGCACACGTCCGTGCCGCCGCTGACGGAGGCGATCCACATGTCGGCGGAGACCTCGTCGTGGATCCAGCGGAAGCCGTCGGGCGGCAGCGGGGAGCCGGTGGTGGCGACGCACCTGACGCGGGAGAGGTCGAGGTCGCGCCCTGGGTGGACGTCCGCCTTCCGGCAGGCCATGACATAGGCGGCCGAGGTGCCGAAGACCGTGGCACCGGTCTCCGCCGCTACGCGCCACTGCGCTTCGGTGGACGGGTATCCGGGGCTGCCGTCGTAGGTGACGACCGTGCAGCCGGTGAGCAGTCCCGAGACGAGGAGGTTCCACATCATCCAGCCCGTGGAGGTGTACCAGAAGAAGCGGTCCTCGGGGCCCGTGTCGTTGTGGAGGCTCAGTTGCTTGAGGTGCTCCAGGAGGATGCCGCCCTGGGACTGGACGATGGCCTTGGGCAGGCCCGTGGTGCCCGAGGAGTAGAGCACCCACAGGGGGTGGTCGAAGGGGACCTGCTCGAAGACCGGTGAGGCGTCCTCGGAGCCGGCGGGGGCCGAGGTGACGGCGGACCATTCGAGGGCGCCCTCGGGGGCCGGGGTGCCGATGAGGGGGACGTGGACGACGGCGCGCAGGGTGGGCAGCTCACCGCGCAGTTCGGCGACGGTCTCGCGGCGGTCGTGCTCCTTGCCGCCGTAGCGGTACCCGTCGACGGTGAACAGGACAGTGGGCTCGACCTGCTGGAAGCGGTCCAGGACGCTGCGGGCGCCGAAGTCGGGGGCGCACGAGGTCCACACGGCGCCGACGGCCGCGGTGGCGAGGAGGGCGATGGCGGCTTCGGGGATGTTGGGGAGGTAGCCGCTGACGCGGTCGCCCGGACGGACGCCGAGGCGGCGCAGCTCGGCCGAGAGCGAGCCGACCTGGCGGCGGAGTTCGGACCAGGTGACGGGGGTGGGCTCGTGGCGCTCGTCGACGTGGAGCAGCGCTGGGTCGTCGGCGCGTGCCGGGTCCTCGGAGGCGCGCAGCGCGTGCTCGGCGTAGTTGAGGGTGGCGCCGGGGAACCAGCGGGCGCCTGGCATGGAGGCGTCGGCGAGGACAGTCTCGTAGGGGGTGGTGAAGCGGATGTCGAACCACTCGGTGACCGCCTGCCAGAAGGTGGTCAGCTCGTCGACGGACCAGCGTTGCAGGGCCGCGTAGCTCGCGACGGGGTCGCCCGGGGTGGCAGCCGGGGCGCCGTGCCGTTCGGCCGCCCACTTCTGGAAGCGGGTGATCCGGGCGCTCTCGACGCGTTCGGGGCCCGGCTGCCAGAGGGGTTCGGGCGCGGGGGACGGCGTCGTGCTGTGCGCTGCGGTCATTGCGGCTCCCTGGCTGGTCCCTGCGTTTTGCTACGCGTCGTGTCGTGGTGTGTCGTGCTGTGTCGTGTCGTGGCTGGTGCCGGCGTGTGGGTCGTCGTGTTCCGTGGTCGTCTTTCGTGGCCGTGCGGCCCGTCGTCCGGCGGGCCGGGATGCGCGGCGTGCGTGCTGGGGGTACGTGCGCGTGCGCGTGGCTGACCTGGACGATGCCACGTGATCAACTTGGACGCCAGGGTCGGCGTCACACCCCCGGGGTCCGGGGAATGTGGCCCGGCCACGGGTCGGCACGCGCGCAGGGGCGCGCGCCGCACGCGTCGTGCGCCGGGCGCGGGCGGCCCCGGAGGGCCGTCGGAGCCGAATCGGCGTCCCCTTGGCGAACGCCCGGCAACAAAGCGGGTGAACGGAAGTTGAACGGCACTGACTCACACCGGACACGATGGCAGGCTGAGCAGCATGGATGCGCGTGGCCTGGTGCGGTCGGTAAGAGTGGTCGGTGCGGCGCGGGGTGCGCGCGCCGTGCGGTCGGCGTGGCGGCGCAGGCGCGCGGACGCGGCGGGACTGCCCCGGCAGCGCGCGGAGAGAGCCCGGGTGCCGGGCCGGGTGAAGAGCGCGGAGCCCCAGCCGGGCGGTGGCGTGATCCGGTTCGAGCGCTCGTCGCTGCGCGTGCGGGTGGCGGCGGGCGGCGCGGTCTTCTGCGGCTGGGACGGAGCGGGCCCCGAGCCCTCGTACGCGCTCGCCCATCAGGTACCGGCCGCCGACACGCGGGCGCAGTTGGAGCCGGACAAGGACGGCGGCTGGCGAGTGGTCTCGGAGCGGATGCTGGTGACCGTCTCGCGGCACGGCGCCGTGGACATCAGGACGCCGGGCGGCGTGCTGCTCCGTCGCGAGATGCCCCCGCGCTGGTGGGAACCGGAGGGCGAGGAGCGGCAGGAGCCGCCGGAGGGCGAGGAGGGGCACGAGGGCCCCGAGGGACCGGGCGCGCGCTGGCTGGTGCGCTCCGAGGTGACGCCCGACGCGCGGTTCTTCGGCCTCGGCGGGCGGCCGGGCGGGCCCCGGCTGCGCGACGGCACGTACCGGCTGTGGAACACGGGTCCGGGCCCCTCCGGCACGGACCGGGTGCCCGTCTACGTCACCATGCCGGTGCAGCTCGTCGTGGCGGACGCGGGGACGCACCTGGTGTTCCACGACAACTCGTGGGACGGCGAGGTCACGCTGCGCGAGGGGCGCGAGGGCGGCGGCTCAGGCCACGACAGGCCGGGCCGCTGCGCGGTGCGGGTCAGCGGCGGGCCGCTCCGCTACTGGGTGATCGCGGGAGCGCCCGCGCGGGTGCTGTACGGCTGGGCCTCGCTGACGGGCGCTCCGGCGCTGCCGCCGCGCTGGGCGCTCGGCCATCAGCACGGGCGGTGGGGTTTCCGCGACGAGGCGGAGGTGCGCCGGGTGGCGGCCGGGTACCGGGAGCGGGGGCTGGCCCTGAAGGCGCTGCACCTGGACATAGACCACCTCGACGGGCACCGGGTCTTCACCGTCGACCGGGGGCGCTTCCCCGATCTGCCGCGCCTGGCCGCCGAACTGCGCGGTGAGGGGGTGCGGATGGTCTCGGCCGTCGATCCCGCCGTGAAGGCCGAGCGCGGCACCGCCGTCTACGACAGCGGCTCGGCGGCCGGGGCCTTCGTGCGGGACGCGCGCGGGCGCGAGGTGCGCGGGGTGGCGTGGGCGGGCGAGGCGGTCTTCCCCGACTTCACCGATCCGCTGGTGCGCAAGTGGTGGAGCGGGCTGTACGCGGAACGGCTCGCGCAGGGCTTCTCCGGGGTGTGGCACGGCAGGAACGAGCCGACGTCCTTCGCCGCGTTCGGCGATCCCACGCTCCCCCTCTCGTCGCGGCACGCCCTGGAGGGCCGGGGCGGCGACCACAGGGAGGCGCACAACGTCTACGCGCTGACCATGGCGCGCGCCGGGCACGAGGGGCTGCGGGAACTGCGGCCCCAGGAGCGCCCGTTCCTCTTCTCGCGCTCCGGCTGGGCGGGGATGCAGCGATACGGCGGCTCCTGGTCGGGCGAGGTGGCCACGGGGTGGGCGGGGCTGCGTGCCTCGCTGTCGCTGGTGCTCGGCATGGGGCTGTGCGGGGTGCCGTATTCGGGCCCCGACATCGGGGGGTTCACGGGGACGCCGTCACCCGAGCTGTATCTGCGCTGGTTCCAGCTGGGCGCGTATCTGCCGCTGTTCCGCACCTTCGGGGCCAAGTGGGCGGGCCGGAGGGAGCCGTGGGAGTTCGGGCCCGAGGTGCTGGAGCACTGCACGGCGGCGCTGGCGGAGCGGGAGCGGCTGCTGCCCTACTTCGTCACCCTCGCGCAGTTGGCGCACCGCACGGGCGCCCCGTATGTGCGGCCCGTGTGGTGGCAGCATCCGCGGGACCGGGCGCTGCGCGACTGCGAGGACGCGTTCCTGCTGGGGGACGCGCTGCTGGTGGCGCCCGTGCTGGAGGAGGGGGTCAGGCGGCGTGCGGTGCGGCTGCCGCGCGGACGCTGGTACGACACGGCGACGGGGCGCGCGTACGAGGGCCCGGGGACGGTGCACGTCGAGGCTCCGCTGTCGCGGATACCGGTGCTGGTGCGGGCCGGTGCGGCGCTGCCGGTCAGGGGCGACGGCGGGGAGACGGAGCTGGAGGTGTGGGCCCCGGCTGCGGGCCGCACGGGGAGCGGGCTGGTGATCGCGGACGCGGGGGACGGCTGGGAGCGTTCAGAGCCGGAGCGCTTCACGGTGCTGCTGCGCGGGGGAAAGCCGGTGGTCGGGCGGGGTAACGGGGAGCCCGTGGGGTATCCGGTCCGGGTCCGCACCTGATAGATGAAGGGGTCATGGCAATCAGACGACCCTTCCGGGGCATCGGGTTCGCGGCGGCGCTCTTCGCCGCCGCCTCCCTCCTCACCGTCGCACCAGAGGCACAGGCCGATGCGCGGACTCAGGCGCAGGCTCAGACGCGGGCCGCGCCGGAGCCGAAGGCTCCCGAGGAGTTCGTCGCCCTGCGCGACGTCGACAAGTCGATCCTCCAGGAGATCCGCTATCCCACGGAGCACAACTTCGTGGGTGAGCCGGTCGACGGCTACCGCCAGCCCCTGTGCATCGTCACCAAGGACACCGCCAAGGCGCTGCACAAGGCCCAGGTCTCCTTCCTGAAGCGTGGCTACTCCCTGAAGGTGTACGACTGCTACCGGCCGCAGCGGGCCGTCGACCACTTCGTGGCGTGGGCCAAGGACCTCGACGACCAGCGGATGAAGGACGAGTTCTATCCGCGCGTGGACAAGACGCGCCTCTTCGAGGACGGCTACATCGCCGAGAAGTCGGGGCACAGCCGCGGCAGCACCGTCGATCTGACGCTGGTGAAGCTCCCGGCCCAGCCGACGCGTCCGTACGAGCCCGGTGAGCCGCTCGTGCCCTGCTTCGCTCCCCAGGAGGAGCGCTTCCCTGACAACTCGATCGACATGGGGACGGGCTTCGACTGCTTCGACACGCTGTCCCACACGCTCGATCCGCGCGTCCAGGGCGAGCAGCGGGAGAACCGGCTGCGGCTGAAGGACGGCCTTGAGGCGGCCGGGTTCACGAACCTGCCCGAGGAGTGGTGGCACTTCACGCTCTCGGACGAGACGTTCCCCGACAGCTACTTCGACTTCCCCGTCGACCGGCGCTCACTCGAAGGCAAGCGGAAGTAGCCGCGCCGCGCACCCCAGGGCAACGCGCGGGGCAACGCGCGACGGCGGCTCGGGACCACCCCCGTGGGCCCCGTGCCGCCGTCGGCGCTCGTGACACCCGGCTCGTTCCCGTGCCAGACTCCTGACGACCCATCAGATTTGATGGGGCGCGGAGCCGCGACACCCAGGGAGGGACCGGTGCCACCTATACGTACGCCCGTCGCCGATGGATGGTTCAGCGAAGAGGGCGGGGATTTCACCCTTCTCGGTACCAGATGCCTCACCTGTACCTCGGTCTTCTTCCCGCGCGAGGACACCTTCTGCCGCAACCCCTCGTGCGCCGGTACACGCCTGGAGGAGGTGCCGCTCTCGCGGCGTGGCCGCGTGTGGTCCTACACGGACGGGCGCTACCAGCCGCCCCCGCCCTACGTCTGGGACGCGGACCGTGAGTGGGAGCCATACGCGCTGGTCGCCGTCGAGCTGGAGGCGGAGCGCATGGTGGTGCTCGGGCAGGCGCCGCCCGGGGTCACGGTGGACGACCTGGCCGTCGGCATGGAGGTCGAGGTGGTGCCCGGCGTGCTCAACGAGGACGCGGAGCACATCTGGACCACCTGGCACTGGAAGCCCGTGCCCGTGGAGGGCGCGCGGTGAGCGCCGCGACGCACGAGGGCGGGGACGTGACGCCGCAGGGCGGGGACGTGGCCGTCCTCGGCGCGGGGATGCACCCCTGGGGCAAGTGGGGCCGCCCCTTCGTCGAGTACGGGGTGACGGCGGCCAGGGAGGCGCTGGCGGACGCGGGCCTGGAGTGGAGCGACGTCGACTCGGTCGTCGGCGCCGACACCGTGCGCGGCGGCTACCCCGGCTATGTGGCGGGCTCGACGTTCGCGCGGGCGCTGGGCTGGCAGGGCGCGCGCGTCACCAGCGTGTACGCCGCCTGCGCCTCGGGAGCCCAGGCCGTGGCCACGGCACGCGCGCAGATCCTCTCGGGCATGGCGGAGACGGTGCTGGTGGTCGGGGCCGACGCCGCGCCCAAGGGCTTCTTCCGGCCCGCGGGCGGCGACCGCGCCGACGACCCGGACTGGCAGCGCTTCCGGATCCTGGGCGCGACCAACCCCGCGTACTTCGCGCTCTACGCGCGCCGCCGGATGGCCCTGTACGGCGACACGGCCGAGGACTTCGCCCACGTCAAGGTCAAGAACGCGGCTGCCGGGACGCTGAATCCGTACGCGCGCTACCGCAAGGAAGTCAGCCCAGGAGACGTCGCCGCCTCGCCCGTCGTGGCCGATCCGCTGCGGCTGCTGGACATCTGCGCCACCTCCGACGGAGGCGCGGCGCTCGTCCTCTCCAGCCTCGGTTTCGCCCGCCGCCACGGCGCCGCGCGCCCCGTGCGCGTCCGCGCCGTCTCCACCGTCACACCGCGCTACCCGAACACCCTGCTGGACCTCCCGTACCTGGCGACCGACTCGGCCGCCGCCGTGCCGGAACCGGAGCGCGGCTTCCGCGCCTCGATCGCGGACGCCGCCTACGAGGAGGCGGGACTCGGGCCAGGGGACATGTCGCTGGCAGAGGTGTACGACCTGTCCACCGCGCTGGAACTCCAGTGGTATGAGGACCTCGGATTCGCCGCCGAGGGCGAGGGCGCCGCGCTGCTGCGCTCGGGCGGCACGAAGCTCGGCGGGCGGCTCCCCGTCAACACGAGCGGGGGCCTGGCCTCCTTCGGTGAGGCCGTGCCCGCGCAGGCCATCGCGCAGGTCTGCGAGCTGACGTGGCAGTTGCGCGGCGTCGCGGGCGAGCGCCAGGTCCCGGGGGCCAGGGCGGGGATCAGCGCGAACCAGGGCCTGTTCGGTCACGGCTCGTCGGTGATAGCGGTGCGGTAGCCCTTCGCAGGGTGCGGAAGGAAACGGGGGTGCTTTGTTCGTCGGGGGTGTTGCGCGGGACGGTTCGCCGGTGAGGTGGGCGCCGCAGGGTCCCGCGCTGATTTTGTGCCCCTGCCCGGGGGTGCCGTCGTGTGGCGGGGCGCCGTGTTCGGCTGCCTGGCCGGTGGCTTCGGCGCGGCGTATGGACCGGTGCGTCGCGGCTGGCGCCGCGTGATTCTTGGCTTGCGCCGGTGGCCGTGTGGGATTGCTGTGTGGTGGGGGTCGGCGCCGCGCCGGGGTGTCTCCTCGGCGTGAAGGTCTCGCGTTCGGCTTTCCGCCGGTGACTTGCTCGTCCTGCGGGGACACCCCACCGCACCACCTCCCACCCGGTGACCAACAGCAGGTCGGTGCCCCCTCCGCTTGTCACCATGCTGTGTGCCCGCACCTGACGGTACGGACCCAGCCCTGCCCGGGAAGCCGACGACGGCGGCCCACCACCCTTGTTGTGGGCAAGCGTCCCGCTCGGCGGGACGGGTGGGCACAACCCGTGCCACCGGGCCGCAGTCGCGCAACGAACCCCAGGGGGCTCCGACAGAGCGCACCCCCACGAGAAACGGGCACCCCGTGCGGGGGGCAACGTCGCGCCCTGTGAGAGAGCGCCGCCCGTGAAGGGCCAACCCCCCGTTTCAATCCGCACCCCGCGAAGGGAGCCGCACCCCGCGAAGGGGAACCGCGGACGCGGCCAGTCCGCACCGTCCATGACCTTGACGGCCCCTCACCAGCGTTGAACACTGCCGTCACGCTCGTCGCGGAGGCCGGGCGTGGCGCGGGCCACCTGGCTTCGCCGTCCCCTGGCGCCGCTCCGTAGCCACGGAAGCACGCACCCTACAGGGGACCGCCGGGGCCGCCACCCCGGCCGAGGGCACTAGGAGCCGTTCATGGACCAATTCTCCAACGGGGACATTTTCGCGGGTGAGATCATCGGCACCGCGATCCTGATCCTCTTCGGCGCGGGCGTCTGCGCCGCGGTCAATCTGCGCTTCTCGAAGGCGAAGGAGGGCGGCTGGATCGTCATCGCCTTCGGCTGGGGCATGGGCGTCCTGGCGGGCGCGTACACCGCGGCGCCCCTGTCCGGGGGGCACCTCAACCCCGCGGTCACCGTCGGCATCGCCATGGACACCGGCCAGTGGGGGAAGGTCCCCGTCTACTTCCTGGGGCAGATGATCGGCGCGATCATCGGCGCGGTGCTCGCCTGGGGCGTGTACTACGCGCAGTTCACCGCGAACACGGACCCGGAGTTCGCGCAGGACACCCTCGGCAACTTCTCCACGATCCCCGAGGTCCGCAATCCCGTCGCCAACCTCATCACCGAGGTCATCGCGACGATGGCGCTGGTGCTGCCCGTGCTGGCCTTCGGCCTCACCAAGGGCCTCGGCGAGTCCGGTACCGCGACGCTGATCGTGGCGCTGCTCGTCGTCGGCATCGGTCTCTCCCTCGGCGGGCCCACGGGCTACGCCATCAACCCCGCCCGCGACCTCGGCCCTCGCATCGCCCACTCGCTGCTGCCGATCCCCAACAAGGGGACCTCCGACTGGGGTTACGCCTGGGTCCCCGTCGTCGGCCCCCTGCTCGGCGCCGTGATCGCGGCCGGGATCTTCAAGCTCGCCTACTGACCACGCCGGGGCGGGACGGACGCCCCTGGCTCACCGGCCTCCTGAGCGCACTTCCGAGAGGGACGTGACCATGACGGACAAGTACGTCGCCGCAATCGACCAGGGCACCACCTCCAGCCGCTGCATCGTCTTCGACCACGACGGCGCGATCGTCGCCGTCGACCAGCGCGAGCACCGCCAGATCTTCCCCAAGCCGGGCTGGGTGGAGCACGACGCCACCGAGATCTGGTCCAAGGTCCAGGCCGTGGTCGCGGGCGCCCTCGCCAAGGCGGGACTGCGCGCCGACCAGCTCAGCGCCCTGGGCATCACCAACCAGCGCGAGACGACGGTCATGTGGGACCGCGCCACGGGCAAGCCCGTGCACAACGCCATCGTCTGGCAGGACACCCGCACCTCTGCCCTGTGCGCGGAGCTGGGCGGGGACGACGGCCAGGACCGCTTCCGCGACCGTACGGGGCTGCCGCTGGCCAGCTACTTCTCCGGGCCCAAGGCGGCCTGGCTGCTGGACAACGTGCCGGGGCTGCGGCAGCGCGCGGCGAACGGCGAGATCGCCTTCGGCACCATCGACTCATGGCTCATCTGGAACCTCACCGGCGGCACGGACGGCGGCGTGCACGTCACCGACGTGACCAACGCGGGCCGGACCATGCTGATGAACCTGGAGACGCTCCAGTGGGACCAGTCCATCCTCGACGCGATGGATGTGCCCGCCTCGGTGCTGCCCGAGATCAAGTCCTCGGCCGAGGTCTACGGGAGGGCCGTCGGGCAGTTGGCCGGGGTGCCCGTCGCGTCGGCGCTCGGTGACCAGCAGGCGGCGGTGTTCGGGCAGACCTGCTACGGGGTCGGCGAGGCCAAGAACACCTACGGCACCGGCTCCTTCCTGCTGCTCAACACGGGCACGCGCCCGGTGGCCAGCAAGAACGGCCTGCTGACGACGATGGGCTACCAGCTCGGCGGCGAGGACGCCGTCTACTGCCTCGAAGGCTCCATCGCCATCACGGGCGCGCTGGTGCAGTGGTTCCGCGACCAGCTCGGCATCATCTCCGACGCCTCGGAGATCGAGCCGCTGGCGGCCAGCGTGGAGGACAACGGCGGCGCGTACATCGTGCCCGCCTTCTCCGGGCTCTTCGCCCCGTACTGGCGCTCGGACGCGCGCGGCGTCGTCACCGGGCTGACCCGCTACGTCACCAAGGCGCATCTGGCGCGGGCCGTCCTGGAGGCCACGAGCTGGCAGACCCGGGAGGTCGTGGACGCGATGTACCAGGACTCGGGCGTCCAGATCACCACGCTCAAGGTCGACGGCGGCATGACAGCGAACGGGCTGCTGATGCAGCATCAGGCGGACGTGCTCGGGGTGCCGGTGATCCGGCCCGTGGTCGCCGAGACGACCTGTCTGGGCGCGGCCTACGCGGCCGGGCTCGCGACGGGCGTGTGGTCGGACCTGGACGAGCTGAAGGCGCACTGGAAGCGGGACGCGGAGTGGACCCCGGCCATGGACGCGGGGGCGCGCGAGCGGGAGTACGCGAACTGGCGCAAGGCCGTGGAGCGCAGCTTCGGCTGGCACGAGGACGGCGAGGGCTGAGCCCTCTCGCTGAGCCCTCTCCTGGTCCGCCTGCCCTGACGCCGCCCTCCCCAGGAGTCCGGAGATCCGGTCCGGTCCGGTCCGGTCCGGATCCGTGTCCGGGACCGGGGAGGGCGGCGTTCGGGGTGCCTTACGGGGCGGCGTTCAGGACGTGGCCGCGGGCTGCGACCCCGCCGCGCGGTCCGCGATCCGCATCGCGTGCTCGACGACCGAGACCAGCACGTCGCGCGCCGACTGCCGCGTACGCGCGTCGCACAGCATCACCGGCACGTGCGCGTCCAGGTCGAGCGCTTCCCTGATCGTCTCGGGCGGGTAGCGATCCGTTCCCTCGAAGCAGTTGACGGCCACCGTGAAGGGGATGCCGCGCCGCTCGAAGTAGTCGATGCCCGCGAAGCTGTCCTCCAGCCGCCGGGTGTCGACGAGGACCACGGCGCCGAGCGCGCCCTGTGCCAGCTCGTCCCACAGGAACCAGAAGCGGTCCTGGCCCGGGGTACCGAAGAGGTACAGGACGAGGTCTTCCTTGATCGTGATCCGGCCGAAGTCCATGGCCACTGTGGTGGTGGACTTGCTCTCCACCCCCGAGGTGTCGTCCACGGCGCTGCCCGCCTCGGTCAGCGTCTCCTCGGTGCGCAGCGGTCTGATCTCGCTGACCGCTCCGACGAGGGTGGTCTTGCCGACGCCGAAACCGCCCGCGACCAGGATCTTCAGTGTCACGGGTTCGACCGGTGCGGTCTTCCCTCCACCGCGCTTAGAGCGCCCGAAGGCCATTGATTACCTCTCTGAGGATGCTCTCGTCCGGCAGCTCCGCCGGGGGGACGGGGCGGCTGACGCGGACCAGTTCCGCGTCGATGAGATCGCCGATGAGGACGCGTACGACGCCCACCGGCAGGTCGAGTTCCGCTGCCAGCTCGGCCACCGACTGGGGCGAGGCCCGGCAGAGCTTGACGATGTCGAGGTGTTCGGGAGCCAGGGTGCGGTAGGCGTGCAGATCGGCGTCCCCGTAGGGGAGATCGTCCCCGTAAGGGTCCTCGTCCCCGTAGGGGAAACCGGTGTCCCCGTAGGGGCCGGTGCCGTTGCCGTTCGGGTGCGCGCCGGGGGCGCCGTCGGTGCTGTCGGCACCGGCGGCGTCCGCCGCGCCGTCAGGGCTCTCCGCGATCACCAGTGCGATGAGGTCGAGCCGGTGCTGTCCGGTGCTGCTGCGGGTGCGGCCACGCGTCATCGCGTACGGCCGCACCACGGGCCCCGCCGCGTCGTCGAACCAGCGGTCCTTCATCGGCCCGTCCAACCCGTCCCGTCAGCTTCCGCCGAGGTCCGAGCGTGGCGCGGTGCCCAGGTGGGCGCCGACCCGCTTCACCAGCAGGGTCATCTCATACGCGACGAGGCCCACGTCCGAGTCGGCGTCGGCGAGCACCGCGAGGCAACTGCCGTCGCCCGCGGCGGTGACGAAGAGGAACGCCTCGTCCAGCTCGACGACGGTCTGTCTGACCGTACCGGCGTCGAAGTGGCGGCCGACACCCTTGGCCAGGCTGTGGAAGCCGGAGGCCACCGCCGCGAGGTGCTCGCCGTCCTCACGGGTGAGGTCCTGGGAGGCCCCTCTGGGGAGCCCGTCGCCGGAGAGGACGAGGGCCTTGCGGATACTGCCGACGCGCTGGACCAGCTCGTCGAGGAGCCAGTTCAGCTCGCCGCCCTGCGAGGCGGTGTTCGCTGTGGCTTTTGGTGCGGTCATCGACCGTCCCCCTCCGGTGTCGTTCCTGGTGCTGTCTCCCCCGCATCATCCCCCGTCGGCGCGGCGTTCTCCGCACGTCCGCGCTGCCAGCCGCGCTGGAGCGAGGCCATGCGGCTGCGTACCTCGTCCGCGTCGCGGTCCCAGGGCCGGTCGGCCTCGGAGGCGCCGCCGGTGCGACGGGCCTCCCCCGCGGGCCGGCCCGCCTCGCGAGCCTCCTTCTTGAGCTGGGGCGCGAGGCTGGCCTGGCGCACCCGCCTCGGCAGCCCGCCGAGTTGCGCGGGCCTGTCCACGGGCGCCTCGTCTCCCGCCCCGGGGGACGGCGGGGTCCGGTGCGCCGCACCGGGCTCCGGCTCCGTACGGGAGCCGGGTCCTGCGTCCGGGGAAGGACTGGCGGAGGAACCGGCCCACGGGCCGGGTTCGGCCCGTTCCGGCTCGCTCCCCGGCCGCCCCGGGATGCCTTGTGTTTGCTCCGGATCGCTTTCGCGTCCGTTTCCGAACCCGCTGCTCCCGCGCTGCCTCGCGCGCCCTGCGGAGTCGCCCGGTTCGCCCGGTTCACCCGGCGCGACGGCCTCGGCGTCTTCGGAGCGCCGCTCGCGCCGTGGGAGGCGCTTGCCGTCCCCCACGGTGCGCCCGTGGTCGGAGATCAGCACGGGGGTGTGGGGGCGGCGGCGCGGCAGGGGCGCGGGGCGGCCGTCGTCGCCCGGACTGCCCGGACTGCCCGGACTCCGCTCGCCCGCGCCCTTGCCACCCGGCGCCTTCTCCCCCGAGCCCTTCTCGCCGGGGCCCGCCGAGGGCAGCGACGGGTCGGTCTCGTCGTCGGCCAACTGGTGCTGCTCGGGCGCGGGTCCGGAGCCGGATCCCGGGCCCGGAGCCGGTGCCGTACTCCTGCCCTTGCGGTTGCGGAAGAGCCTGCCACCGCTGTCGGGGCCGTCCAGCTCGCCGAGCGGTGCCTCCAGCTCGACGGGCCCGTCCAGCGCGTCCAGCACACGGCGCGCCGTGCTGCTCTCCAGGGAGGGGACCCGCGCCTTGGTGAGCGCGTCGCGCCGCTTGCTCAGCGGCTCCTGGCCCGCGCCGCTCTCGACGGTGCCGCGCTGCTCGCGCTCGTCGTCGCGGGCCGGGGTCTCGGTGAGCACTGCGCCCGGGATCAGGACCACCGCTGTGGTGCCGCCGTACGGGGAGGGCTGGAGCGAGACGCGGACGCCCTGGCGCTGGGCGAGCCGGGAGACGACGAACAGGCCGAGCCGGTCCGTGTCGGACAGCTCGAACTCCGGGGTCTCGGCGAGCCGCAGGTTGGCGTCGAGGAGCGCGTCGGCAGCCATGCCCAGGCCGCGGTCGTGGATCTCCAGGGTGAAGCCGTTGGCGACCCGTTCGCCGAGCACCTGGACCGCCGTGTGGGGCGGCGAGAACACCGTGGCGTTCTCCAGGAGTTCGGCGATCAGGTGGGTGAGGTCGGCGACCGCGCTGCCGTCGACGGCCAGCCGGGGCAGCCTGCGCACCTCGATGCGCTCGTAGTCCTCCACCTCGGCGACGGCCGCGCGCACCACGTCCATGAGCTGCACCGGCTTGCGCCACTGCCGGGAGGGCGCGGCACCGGAGAGGATGACCAGGCCCTCGGCGTGCCGCCGCATGCGGGTGGTGAGGTGGTCGAGCCGGAAGAGGTCGGCCAGTTCGTCGGCGTCCTCGGTGCGGCGTTCCATGGTGTCGAGGAGGGTGAGCTGACGGTGCAGCAGCACCTGGTTCCTGCGGGCGAGGTTGACGAAGACCTCGGAGACGCCCTGGCGCATGTCGGCCTGCTTGACGGCCGCCTCGACGGCGGCGCGCTGGAGGGTGTTGAGCGCCTGCCCGACCTGGCCCGTCTCGTCGGGCGGGTAGTCCAGGCGCGGCGCCTCGGTCTCCACGTCGATCTGCTCGCCGGCGGCGAGCCGCCGCATGACGCTGGGCAGCCGCACCCCGGCCGACTCGTTGGCCTGTTTGCGCAGCGTGCTCAGGTCGCGGACCAGTTCACGGCCCACCCGGAAGGAGATCACGAGTGAGGCCAGGACGGCGATGAAGCCCAGCACGCCGGCGGCGCCCGCCTGGACGAGCACCTTCGTGGCGGCCGGTTCCATCCGCTGCTTGTAGCGCTCGCCCGCCTCGTACCCCAAGCGTTCGAGGTCGGTGAGGACGGTGGAGGCCGCTGCCTCCCAGCGCTCGGAGTCGACGATGCCGGTGGCGCCGCGCGCTCCGGCGCCGATGATGGCGTCCTCGTAGCTGCGCAGCGTGCGGCCGTCGGTGCCGTTCCAGTACTTGTCGAAGCGTTCGCGTTCCTCGGCGGGCAGCGACTGGAGGTTGGTCTCGTAGGCGAGGTTGCGCTCTGCCACCCGGTCGGAGAAGGCGCGCCGGTCGCCCTTGGTCATGTGCCCCGCGGCGAGTGCCGCCGACATCAGTGCGTCCTCGCGGGCCAGGTATTCACGGGCGCGGGTGAGGCCGACGAGGGCGCGGCTCTGCTTCTCCAGCTCGGGGTCGTTGAGGCCGCCGAGGGAGGTGAGGAACGTGTAGCAGGGGTCGATGAGTTCGTTGTACGCCTGGAAGGCGCCCCCGCGCGTGAGGGTGTTGTCCTCGACCTTGGAGCGGACCTTGTGCAGGCCGTCGAGACCGTCCACGAGGTCGTCGAGGCGGGCGAGGGAGGTGTGGCTCAGGCCGGAACGGACGCCGGAGTCGGCGGCGTTGGAGCGTATCTTGGAGACGGTGCTGTCCGTCTCGCGCTGCTGCTTGTGGAGCCGGGTGAGGGCGTCGGAGCGGCGCGGATCGGCCAAGTAGACGAGAATCTGCCGCCGTTCGTTCTGTATCGCCTGCGCGGTGTCCTCGGCCGGGTAGCCGACCTTGTCCAGCGTGTCGGAGGCGTCGAGGAGTTCGGCGGCCTCGCGGGTGGTGATGTAGGTGGCGAATCCCCAGATGGACACGAGGGAGACGAGCGGCACCAGCAGCAGCACCACGATCTTCCGGCGGATCGACTTCCCGCGAAAGCGCATGGCCTCCCCTACGTCAACCCCACCGCGCGGGGGCGAGTTTCGACAGCAAACGGCGCGAGCCTACTACTGCGGTGAGGCCCACTCGTAGATGTGTCCGTGCGTGGGAACAGGGCGTCCAGGGTGCCTCATCCTGAGTTGTCCGTCGATGCCCCGACACGTGTTCGGAGATTGTGGCGCAGGACACGCACGTGGAACGGTAAGCGTATGGAAGATCGTGAAGGGGGAGTGAAGGATCCATGTACGCAAAGCCCAGGCTGCCCGACCCGGTCCGCGCAGCGGCTGTCCGCGCGGTCGTCATCGTCGCGCTGACCCTGGTTCTCGTGATGGTCGCCGTGCTGTGCTCGCTGGCCGGAGTGTGGCTGGCCTTTCCGATGGTCCTGGCCACCGTCGCCGGGACGGTCGTGGCGACGTGGGCGGTGCTGGACGTGTGGGTGACCCGGCAGGTCTGGATCCAGCGGCACGGCGTGGTCTCGGAGCCCAGCAGCGCGGCCCGCTCCCGTGCGTGGGCACGGGAGCGGGAACGAGAACGGGCGCGGGCGCAGGAGCGGGAGCGGGGACGTGAGCGCGCGGGGGACGCGCGGGTGCCGGGGCCGCGTGGTCCGGGCCGGAGCCCCGGTCCCGGTCCCGCGTACGGGCCGGGGTACGACGCCGGTTACGGGCCCGGACGGGCACGCGGGCACGCCGCGGGTGAACAGGCGGGCGCCACGCGACGGGCCGACGGACGGCGCTGAGCACCCACGCCGGGCCCCGGCCCCCGGAGGAGGCGGCTTACGGGGCCGGGCTGTCCGCTGACGTACGGGGCCCGGCGGGGGCGCCTTCGGCCGCGACGGGCTCGTCGCGCACCGGCTCATCGCGCACCGGCTCGTCGGCGGGCGGAGCGGCGGGTCCGTCGGCCACATCGGCGGGCTCCGTGGACGTGTCCTCGGGCTCCGGGGTCACGCCCGGTGCCTTCGGCGGCTCCGCCTGGGGGCCGTCGGGGCGGCGGAACATGCGGGTCGCGGTGATCTCGCCGTGGACCGTCTCGCCCTCCGGGTCCTGCTGGGGCAGGCCGGGCCGCAGGTGCTCCTCGACGCTGATGTACTTCAGCCCCGCGCGCAGGTCCGCGTCGTTCCGCAGCCGGATCACGAGGGGGAACTCCGCCAGCGCCGTCGTGTCGAACAGGCCCGTCGTGTAGAGGAGCTGGACGCCCAGCGCGTCGGCCACGGCCCGCTGGAGCTCCAGCAGATACGTGGCGTTGGCGCGGCCGATGGGGTTGTCCAGGAAGAGGGTGCCCGCGTGGCGGTGCTTCTCGTCGCCCCTGTCGTTGCTGCGCAGCGCTGCCATCGTGCAGTAGAGGGCGATGGCAGCCGTCAGCAACTGGCCGCCGGAGAAGACGTCGCCCATCTGGCCGACCGGTACGCGCTCGGCGCGCAGCACCGCGTCGGGCTTGAGGATCTCCACCGACACCCCGCGCGGCTGGAGCGCCGCGTGGACACCGCGCAGCAGCAGTGACATGCCGTCCCTGCGCAGGTCCGAGTTCTTGCGCACGGCGGAGCGCGTGGCCTCGTCGATCACCTCGCCCAGGCGCTCCGTCAGCGTGGCCTGGTCGGGGTCGTCGAAGCGGATGCGCAGGAACTCCTGGCCCGACCACTCCCCCAGCCCCTCCGGCAGCCGCGAGAGCCGCTGGGCCGAACGCAGCGTCGTCAGCGAGGACTCGACGAGCCCGCGCAGCCGGTCCACGATGCTGTCGCGGTTGCGTTCGAGCTGCTCCAGCTCGTCCGTGAGGACCCGTAGCCGGGGCGCGAACGCCTCGGCCCACGCCGCCGCGTGCTCCGGCAGCGCCGCCGCGGGCAGCTCCCTGATCTGCTGGCGTGCCGGGGTGCGCACCTGCTCGTAGCGGGTGGAGTTGGCGTGCCGTACCAGGACGTCGCTCGCCTCGCGCACGGCCTGCTCGGCCGCGCTGAGGTCAGCGGCGCAGCCGCGCAGCGAACGGCGTGCCTCCGCCGCCGACTGGCGGGCCTCGGTGAGGCTGCCCGCGTACGCCTCGGTGCGCTCGGGCTCCTCGTCTGGCGCGGTGGCGTGCGGGTCGCGCAGGAGATCACGGAGCATGGCGGCCGTCTCGTCGAAGCCGCCCGCCGCGTCCTCGGCCGCGCGGTGCGCGCGCACCAGCTCGCCGTGCGTCGTGCGCGCCGCATCCAGCGCGTCGTCGCGGGAGGCCAGTTCGCCGTTGGCCGTGCGCAGCAGGGTCTGGGCCGCTCCGGCGTCGGCGGGGACGAGGTCCTCGGGCAGCTCCGTGTGCGCTTCGCCGTCCTCGGGAGCGAGACGTTCGGCCTCGCCGCGGAGCCGTCCGAGCTGCTCGCTGGCGGCCGAGGCGCGGGTCTCCAGGTTCTGTACGAGGGCCTCGGCGCGGGCCGCCGCGGCCTGGCGGGAGGGCCCGTCGGCCCCGTCGGGCCCTTCGAGGAGCTGGGCAGCGCGGGTACGGACCTTGTTGGTGAGGCGGTCGAGCGCGGCGAGGGCCGCCGACTCGTCGCTCTCGGCCCGCGCCTGCTCGGCGCGCAGATCGGCGCCGACGCCGACCTTCTCGTAGAGCTGCGAGGCCGAGCGGTACGCCTCGCGCAGCGAGGGCAGCGAGGTGGGCGAGGGCTCGGCAGCCTGCTCCTCGTCGAAGTCGTCGGGCACGCCCGCGATCTCGGCGCGTTCGGCGCGCAGTGCCCGCGCGGTGCGGCGTGCGTCGTCGGCACCGCGCTGGGCCGCGCGGCGGTCCTCGTCGGCGGCGCGGGCGCGCTCCACGAGGGCTTCGGCGCGCTCCTCGGCCGCCGCTGTCTCGTCGGCCAGTTCGCGCAGCCTGGTCTGCCAGTTGGCGCGCTCGCGCAGCCGGAAGGCGAGCCCGGCGAGGGCGTCGGCGCTGCGCCGGGCGCGCTGGGCGCGCTCCTGCCGCTCGTCGCGGGCGCGTGCGGTCTCGGCCGCTGCCTCGTCGGCCTCGGCGCGTGCCGTACGGGCCTCGGCCAGGCGGGCGCGCGCGGCGTCGGCGGCCGTACGCGCCTCGCTCGCCGCAGCGGCCAGCTCGGCGAGCCGTCCGGGCGGGCAGCCCGTGCGCCAGGAGGCGAGGCGGGCCGCGAGCGCGCGGTCGGCGGTCAGGCGTGCGGCGAGGGCGCGGATCTCCTCGTCCCGTGAGGCGGCGCGCAGCCGCAACTGCTGGCGTTCGTCGTCCGCAGCGTGCTCGTCGTGCATGGCGGGGTTCGGCGGGACGAGGAACACGTCGGAGCGCCGGTCGCCCTCGGAGCCCGGCGCGGGGGTGGGCGCCAGGAGCGCGGCCGCGGTGCCCACGGCCACGGCCGAACGCGGGAGCAGTGTGGCCTCCGCGAGGACGTCGCGGGCCCTGGCGTGGCTGGCGGGGTCGGTGATGACGACGCCGTCGACGAGTTCGGGGCGCGCCGAGAGCACGGCGGCGTGGTCGACGGGATCGACGGCCTGGGCGAGATAGCGCCAGCCGGGGAGCGCTGGGATGCCGTACTCGCCGAGGTACTCGACGGTGGCGGTGACATCGGGTCCCGGCGGCAGCAGTCCGCCGTCGCCGAGGGCGCCCAGCATGCGGGAGTCCTCGGCGGCTGCGGTGCGCAGCTCGAAGAGCTGGCGCTCGGAGGCGCCGACGGAGTCGTCGAGCAGTTCGCGCAGTTCCTCGGCGTTGCGGTCCAGCTCAGCGGCGCTGAGGCCCCCGGCTTCCGGGGCGGCGACGGAGGCGGCGTCGTGCTGGTGCGGGGCGGCGTCGGCGTCCGCCGTCCCGGCGGTCTCCTTGCCGGTGCGCTGCCCCGGGAGTCCGGCGCCCCGCTCGGCGCGGCCCGCGCCGTGGTGGGGCATCCCGAGCAGTTCGGCGAGCCGCTCCTCGGCGCCCAGCGACTCGGCCGCGCGGCGCTCGCCGTCGTAGGCGGCCTCGGCCGCCTCGGCCGCGTCCACGGCCCGCGCCGAGGCGAGTTCGGCGGCGGAGTGCTCGGCCGCCGCTTCCCGCGCCTGCTCGGCGGTGCGCAGCGCGGTGTCCCTGGCGCTCTCCCAGGCGGCGACCGCCTCCTTCTCCGCGTCGCTGGCGGCGAGCGCGGCGCGCGCCGGATCGGCCTCGGAGCCGGAGCCGGGGTCCGCGCCCTCGGGGGTCTCGATCCAGCCGGCGCGCACGGCCTCGGCCGTCTCCTGCTCGACCTCGGCGAGGCGCTGGCGCAGATGCTCCGTCTCGCTGCGCGCCCGCTGTGCCTCGGTGGCGGCCGCCGTGGCGTCCCTGTGGGCCGCCTCGCTCTCGGTCTGGAGCGCGGCGGAGCGCTCCTCGCCCTCGGCTGCGATGTTCTCGCCGCGTTCGGCGGCGGCGTGCAGGGCCCGGACGAGTTCGGCCGCGGCCTTGGCGCGGGCCGCCAGCGCGGGTGCCGCGTCGCGCTCGGCCTCCTGGATGGCGGCGGCGACGCGCGCCGAGCGGTCGGCGGCCGTGCGGTGCTGGAGCACCGTCTCAGCCGCCTGCCAGGCGGAGTGCAGGGTGCGGGCCTCCGTCAGCTCGCGGCGCTGCGCCGCCGCCGACTTCTCGGCCGCCGCCAGGGCGAGCGAGGCGTGGCGGTAGGCGAGTTCGGCGGCGACGAGCGAGGAGCGGGCCCGCGCGGACCGCGCCTCCTCGACGGCGCGCTCCGCCTCGTCCGCCTGCTCGGCCAGCTCGGCGGCGCGGCCCCGCTCCTGGGTGCCGCGCGCCGCGAGGCGGCGGGCGAGGGTGCGGGTGCGGTGCTCGGCGGCGCCGTGGATCTCGCGGGCGCTCTCGCGCTGCACGGCGGACTCGGCGATGCGGTTGAGGAGGTCGAGGGAGCCCGCGGTGAAGTCGCGCTCGGCGGTCAGCTCGGCCCGGCGGCCCAGCTTGTGCGCGAAGCCGTGCACGAGGTCGGCGAGGCCGTCGGTGTCCCGGGTGTCGGTGACGGCGCGCAGCAGCAGATCGGTGAAGTCCGAGTCGTTCTTGACGGCGAAGAGGCCCGCCGCCTCGCCCTCGTCGGCGTTCATCTCGCGCTGGTAGCGGAAGAGTTCGGGGTCCAGGCCGAGGGCCGTCAGATGCTCGTTCCAGCGCTCGTGGATCTCCTCCCAGACGACGTCGAGGTTGGGATACGCCTTGCCCGTCTCGGTGAGGACGTCACGGAAGCCCTTCATGGTGCGACGCCGTCCACGCGCGGAGGACGCGCCCTCGGACGAGGGGCGCAGCGCCGCCGACTCGGCGACGGGCAGGGAGTCCAGGCTCATGCCGGGCCCGGGGCGGAACGAATACCACGCCTCGGCGAACTTCCGCGGGTCGTTGGACACCTGCCGCCCGCGCCACTCGCTGACCTTGCCGACGACGATGCTCTCGCCCGTGAGCGTGTGCTGCCACTCCAGCGCCACGTGGCCGCAGTCGTCGGCGAGCAGGAACTTGCGCAGCACGCCGGAGCTGGCGCCGCCGAGGGTGTTGCGGTGGCCTGGCAGCATGACCGAGAAGATCAGCTTGAGCAGGACGGACTTGCCGCCGCCGTTCTCCAGGAAGAGCACGCCCGCGGGCGCGGGGCGGCAGGGCGGGCCCGTCGGCTCGTCCTCGAAGAAGTCCGCCTGGGCCGGGGCGGGGCTGGGCACCGGGTCGCCGACTCCGCGCAGGTCCAGGACGGTGTCGGCGTAGCGCGCACCGGCGGGCCCGATGGAGTAGAGGCGGATCCGGGACAGCTCGTACATGGCGGCGGGCTCTCGTTGTCTCGTACGGAGTGGGGCTGGGTCTGGGTCTGGCGGGGGCTGGGTCTGGGCGGGGGCCGGATCAGGCAGGGGGGCGGTCAGGAGTGGAAGGGCAGTCCGGCGTCGGCCGCGACGTTCAGATCGTCGCCCTCGTCGGGCGGCAGCAGGCTGGCGCTGCCGTCGCTCACGGGGACGACGCCCAGCTCCAGCAGCTCCGCCATGGCGGCGTTCCCCGCCATGTCGCGGACCTGGAGCTGATAGCGGGCCGTGGTGCGGTAGGTGCCTCCGGCGTCGTCCCCCGTGCGCTGGAGGAAGCCGGAGTCGACGAGGAAGGTGACGGCCTTGGCGATGATGCCGGTCGTCGAACCGGCGAGCCTGCGGGCGTCCTTGGTGGCGCCTGTGGAGCTGCGGCGTGCGTACACCCGCCAGGCGGCCTCCAGCCCTGGCGCTCCGGTGGCCGGGTCGGTGTTCTCGCCCTCCACCTCGGCGCGCTCCTCCAGCCTGCGGCACGCCTGCCGGACGAAGGCGTCCACGCCGTTGACGCTGATGCGGCCGATGTAGCCGTCGTCGGCGAGGTCCTCGGGGCGGGGGAAGGCCATGGCGGCGACGGCGAGATGCGCGAGGCCGTGCAGGAAGCGGTCGCCGGAGTCGGCGGTCGCGCGGCGCGCGTAGTCGCCCATGCGGACGGCGAACACGGAGTCCTCCTCGGCCGCGAGCGCCATGCCCGCGCGGGTGGAGACTTCCAGCACGACCAGGCCGAGGCCCGTCGCGACGGCGTCGGCGAGACGGGCGAAGGCGGGCTCGTCGCGATAGCGCCTGAGCAGCTCGGCGTACTCGGCGTCGCGCGCGGGGAGCAGCTTGGGGTGCAGCCCGAAGGACACGAGCCGCGCCGCGTCGGCGGCGTCGGCCGGGGTGACGGCGGACGGCGCGGCGCGCGGTCCGTGCTCGGCGGGACCGTGGCCGCCCCCCTCCACGGCCTCGGGCCCTGCCCAGGACCCGCCGCCGCCCACCGCGCCGTCCACGGGCGCGGCCGTGTGGTCGTCGTACTCAGTCACGGTTGCGGTGCTCCTGGGACTCGGGGTGGAACGGGGATACGGGGGCTCGGAGAGAGCGCGGTGGCGGGGTACGGGACACGGCGGGCCGGGCCCCTCCTCACCTCGGCGCACACGGCGCGGACGGCACGGCGGACGGAGACACCACCGCACCCGGCAACCGCGCCGAGAGCGGCCCCGCGCCCCACGAACCGGGCACGCCGAACAGGCACCCGCCAGCCCACGCCTGACGCGACGGGCAGACCGCGCCACCGACTGTGCGGCACCACGGCGCGGACGACACGGCCCGCCGCGACCACAAGCCCCAAGGCACCACCGCGCCCGGCGACCGCACCAGGGGCCGGTCCGCGCCGCGCAGGCACTCGCGCGGGCAGGTCAGGCCGCTCGCGTACGCCCGGCGTCCGGGGCCCGCCAGGCGGCGAGAACCGTGCCATGGGCCGGGCCACAGATCTCGGCTGCCCGGCCGCGGAAGTGGCCGTCGTCATGCCACCTCCGAGCGTTCGGCGGCCATTCCGGCCGAGTCCAGGAGGGCCTTGCCGACGATGAGATCGGCGCCGCCGAACTCCGCGTCGTCCAGCTCGGTGCCGTCGTCCACGGCGAAGAGCAGTTGCTGTTCGCCCTGGCGGTAGGCCGTGCCGACGGGCGGGCTCGCGGCGTGGACGGCGAGCAGCGCCACCAGGTAGGGAAGTTCGGGATCGCGGCGGCGCGCGTCCGCCAGCAGCCCCGACAGGCGCCGGGGCGCGTCGGCGGGGAGGTCCAGCAGTTCCATCGCGGACTCCAGTTGCTCCTCGCTGAAGCGGCTGTCGTCCGGCGTGGCGATCAGATCGGGCTCCGGCATCTCCGCGCCCAGGTGCTCGCGCGGCGTGGGCGGGGTCAGCAGTACGTCGACGAGATCGCCGACCCGGACAGCCCCGGGCGTGCGCAGCCCCGTGCCGCGCGCGAAGAAGGCGTCCGTCACGCGCGTCGCGCTCTCCAGGGGCAGGGGCAGCAGGGGCGCCACGAGCTGCCCGTACAGATCGAGGCCCGCGCGCGCCGCCGGGGGCGCGAACGCCTGTCTGTCCTGCTCGGCGCGGAAGAGGGGGCCCGCCTCCAGCAGCCGGGACTGGAGCTGGGTGTGGCGGCGGATGCAGTCCTTGACGATGTCCACCAGCTCTGCGGCGCGCCGCTTGTGGTCCGGGCCGCGCTCGGAGGCGGCCTCGTCCCTGGCCTTGCGGATGTTGGTGAGGATGGCGTTCTCGTGGCGGTACCTGTCGGCTACGTGGTCCAGCGCTTCGGCGATCATGTCCGGGACGGTGTTCAGCCAGTCGACCGCGCGGACGTTGCGGCGGGTGGCCTCCAGGGTGCGGCGCAGCGTCTCGGCGTACTGGACGGTGCGATAGCGGGCCTGCTCGGCCGCGAGCTGCGCGTCGGCCAGCCTGCCCCGGTTGATGAGGACTTCGAGCTTGACCTCGGCGGCGATCTGGGCGCTGGTGACATCGGTGTCGAGAGCGCCGACGAGGACGTTCACCGCCTCGTCCGTGGTGCGCAGATAGACGCTCCCGCCGGGCCCCGCGACCTCCTCGATGAGCTTGAAGTCGTAGTCCCTGCGCACATAGGCGCCGTCGGGCCCGAAGGTGCCGTAGACGGCGCGGAAGCCTCGGTCCACGCTGCCGACGTTGATCAGGTTCTCCAGCACCCAGCGGGCGACGCGCTCGTGCTCGGCGGCGGAGCGCCGGGGCGCCTGCGCGGCGACGCGGGGCAGCAGCCTGGCCACTATCTGCTCGTGATCGGCGCCGGTGTCGAAGTCCATCTGGAGAGTGACGAGATCGATCGCGGCGAGCGCGACCTCGGCCATGGCGTACGTGCTGTACTCGCCCGCGAGGTTCGCCTTGCGGGTGTCGAGATCGTGCAGGGGGGCGGTGCACGCGAGCGCGCGCAGCCGACGGGCCAGGCCCTCGTCGGCCGCGGGGCCGGGGGCCGGGGACGGGATGGTCGTCGGCACGTGCTCAGTCACGACGGACACACTAAGCGGTCACACTGACAACAGCCGAAACGGCACGGATGTGGTGGTACGTCCATGCCACCGTGCCTGACCTCGGAAGGCCCCGCGCGAGGCCCGGTACGGCGCCCGTTCCGTCCGCCTTCCGTGCGTCTTCCGTCCGTCGTGCGCCGCTCACCTTCTCAGGCGCGCCCGTAGCCCCCGCCACCGGGTGTGCGCAGCACCAGGACATCGTCCACCCCGGCTTCGGCCGCGTCGCGCCCGGCCAGCTCCTCGACGGTGCCGTCGGCGCGCTCGATCACGTTGACGCCGAGCGCGCCCGGCTCGCCGCCTGCCATGCCGTACGGGGGAACGCGCCGGTGCCCGGTGAGCAGGGCGAGCGTCATCGGCTCCAGGAAGCGCAGGCGGCGCACCACGCCGTCGCCGCCCCGGTGGCGCCCCCGGCCGCCGCTGCCCTCGCGCACGGCGAAGCCGTCCACGCGCACGGGGTAGCGGAACTCCAGCACCTCGGGGTCGGTGAGGCGCGAGTTGGTCATGTGGGTCTGCACGGCGTCGGCGCCGTCGAACGCGTCGCCCGCGCCCGAACCGCTGGCGACGGTCTCGTAGTACTGGACGCGGTCGTTGCCGAACGTGACGTTGTTCATGGTCCCCGAGCCCTCGGCCTGGACCCCGAGGGCCGCGTACAGGGCGCCGGTGACGGCCTGCGAGGTCTCGACGTTGCCCGCGACCGTGGCCGCCGGGTAGGCGGGCGCGAGCATGGAGCCCTCGGGGATGCGGACCTCCAGCGGGGTCAGACAGCCGCTGTTGAGGGGGATGTCGTCGGCGACGAGGGTGCGGAAGACGTAGAGCACGGCGGCCAGGACGACGGAGCTGGGCGCGTTGAGGTTGTCGTCGCGCTGGGGCGAGGTGCCGGTGAAGTCGAGCACGGCCGCGCGGCGTTCGCGGTCCACGGTGACGGCGATCCGGATGACGGCGCCGCTGTCGGTCTCGTAGGCGTACTCGCCGTCCGCCAGCTCGGCGACGATCCGGCGCACCGACTCCTCGGCGTTGCCGCGCACATGGCCCATGTAGGCGCGTACGACGTCCAGGCCGAACTGGTCGATCATCTTGTGGATCTCGGCGATGCCCTTCTCGTTGGCGGCGATCTGGGCGCGCAGGTCGGCGAGGTTGGCGTCGGGGTCGCGGGAGGGGTGGCGTGCCGAGGCGAGCAGCTCCCTGGTCTCCGCCTCGCGCAGGGAACCGTCGCGCACCAGCAGCCAGTTGTCGAAGAGGACGCCCTCCTCGTGGACGGTGCGGCTGAAGGCGGGCATGGAGCCGGGGGTGAGTCCGCCGATCTCCGCGTGGTGCCCGCGCGAGGCGACGAGGAAGAGGAGATCGCGGCCGTCCCGCGAGAAGACGGGGGTGACGACGGTGACGTCCGGCAGGTGGGTGCCGCCGTGGTACGGATCGTTGATCGCGTAGACGTCCCCTGGACGCATGCCGGCCGTGTCACCGCCCGGGTCGCCTTCGGCGCCGGGCCCGCCGTCCGCTCCCGGCCCCCTGCGGCGCAGCACCTCCTTGATGGACTCCCCCATGGAGCCCAGGTGCACGGGGATGTGGGGCGCGTTGGCGATGAGGTTGCCCTCGCCGTCGAAGAGGGCGCAGGAGAAGTCGAGCCGCTCCTTGATGTTGACGGAGTGCGCGGTGTTCTCCAGGCGCACGCCCATCTGCTCGGCGACGGCCATGAAGAGGTTGTTGAAGACCTCCAGCCTGACCGGGTCCACATCGGTGCCGACGGCAGAGACAGGGGCGCGGGCCGCCACGCGCGTGAGCAGCAGATGCCCGCGCGGGTCGGCGGCGGCGCGCCAGCCCGGGTCGACGACGGTCGTCGCGTCCGCCTCGGCGAGGATCGCGGGCCCCTCGACCGTGTCGCCGGGACGCAGGTCGTCGCGCCGGTAGAGCGCCGTCTCGCGCCACTCACCGGCCGTGTGCGTCCGCACCACGTCGGCGGGCTCCAGGTCCCCTTCCCGCTCCCCCTCGGGCGCGGTACGGGCGCTGTGGGGCCCGGCGGCCCCGGTGGCCTCGGCGACGGCCGTCGCCACGACGACGGGCTTGTCCATGACGAAGCCGTACCGCGACCTGTGCTCCTCCTCGAAGCGGGCCAGCATGGTGGCGCAGTCGTCGAGCGCGACGGTCAGGGCCGCGTCCGTGCCCTCGTAGCGCAGTTGCAGGCGTGCGGAGGTGGCGATGGCAGCGTCGGGGATGCCGTCGGAGCGCAGCTCCTCGCGGGTCTGCGCGGCGAGCCCGTCGCACAGTTCCCGCACCTCGGTGAGGCACGCGTCGGTGAGCCGGGCCTCTACGGAGCGCTCGCGCAGCGCGGTCGCGTCGGCGACCCCGATGCCGTAGGCGGACAGGACACCGGCCAGCGGCGGGACGACGACGGTGTCCACGCCGAGCGCGTCGGCGACGGCGCAGGCGTGCTGGCCGCCCGCGCCGCCGAAGCTGGCGAGCGCGTAGCGGGTGATGTCGTGGCCGCGCTGCACGGAGATCTTCTTGACGGCGTTGGCCATGTTGAGGACGGCGATCTCCAGGAAGCCGGCGGCGACCTGTTCCGGAGTGCGGCCGTCCGCCGTCCGTTCGGCGAGCCGCGCGAAGCCCTCGCGCACGGCCTCGGCGTCGAGCGGCGCGTCGCCCCCTGGACCGAAGACGGCGGGGAAGTGCGCGGGCTGTACGCGGCCGAGCATGACGTTGGCGTCGGTGACCGTCAGCGGCCCGCCGCGCCGGTAGCAGGCCGGTCCGGGGACGGCGCCCGCCGAGTCGGGGCCGACGCGGTAGCGGGCGCCGTCGTAGTGGAGCACGGAGCCGCCGCCCGCTGCGACGGTGTGGATGTCCATCATCGGCGCCCGCATCCGCACACCCGCGACCTCGGTACCGAACACGCGCTCCAACTGGCCCGCGTAGTGGGAGACGTCGGTCGACGTGCCGCCCATGTCGAAGCCGACGACCCGCTCGTGGCCGACCTCCGCGCAGGCGCGCGCCATGCCGACGACGCCGCCCGCGGGCCCTGAGAGCACCGCGTCCTTGCCGCGGAAGTGGGTGGCCTCGCGCAGTCCGCCGTTGGACTGCATGAACATCAGCCGCACGCCCCGGAGTTCCCCTGCGACCTCGTCCACGTAGCGGCGCAGCACGGGCGAGAGATAGGCGTCCACGACGGTGGTGTCGCCGCGTGGCACGAGCTTGATGAGCGGGCTCACCTCGTGGGAGCAACTGACCTGCGTGAAGCCCGCCTCCCTGGCGAGCCGCGCGGTCTCCTCCTCGTGCGCCCAGTGGCGGTAGGCGTGCAGCAGGACGACGGCGGCGCTGCGGAAGCCCTCGGCGTACGCGGCGCGCAGCGCCTCGGCCGTCGCCTCGCGGTCCAGCTCCCGCACGGTGCCGCCGTCGGCGGCCATCCGCTCGGGCACCTCGATGACGCGCTCGTACAGCGCCTCGGGGAGCACGATGTGCCGGTCGAAGAGGCGGGGCCGGTTCTGGTAGGCGATGCGGAGCGCGTCCCTGAACCCCTCCGTGGTGACCAGGACGGTGGGCTCGCCCTTGCGCTCCAGCAGCGCGTTGGTGGCGACGGTGGTGCCCATCTTCACGGCCTCGATCCGCTCCGCCGGTACCGGCTCGCCGGGGGCCGTGCCCAGCATGCGGCGGATGCCCTCGACGGCGGCGTCGCGACAGCGCTCCGGGTCGTGCGAGAGGAGCTTCTCGGTCACGAGGCTGCCGTCGGGCCGCTTGCCCACCACGTCGGTGAAGGTGCCGCCCCGGTCGATCCAGAATTCCCATCGCCCGCTCATCCCGCCATCGTGCCAGGCACGGACGCGACGGCGAGGGGTCCGGCGACGTGTCAGGTGAGGCCAGCGGCAGAGAAGTGACGTGGACGGCGGAACCCGCCGGCGACCCTGGGCCCGGGAACCCGTCGGCGCCACCGAACCCCGTCGGGGCACCAGGTCCGGAGCCCGTCAGCGCCCTCCGTCGGGGCTGAGCCTGCCGCGCACGGCGCTCTGGACACCGGCCTCCTCGGCCGGGTCGGCGGCGAGCCTGCGCAGCCTCTCGACGACGCGCGCGTCGCCCGTCGTCGCGCACTGCGCCGCGACCTCGCGGGTGGTCTCCTCGCAGTCCCACAGGCACTCGATGGCGAACCCGGCGGGAAAGGAGGGATCGGTGGCCGCCAGCGCGCGGGCCGCGCGCCCGCGCAACTGGGAGGAGGCGGTCTCGCGGTAGATGTGGCGCAGCACCGGTGCGGCACAGGCGATGGTGAGCCGTCCGGCGCCGTCGACCAGGGGCCACAGGGCCTCGCTGTCCGGGCCGTGACGGCGGATGGTGCGGCGCAGCGCGGTCAGTACGGCGTCGGCGTCCCGGCGCGCGCCCCGGCAGGCGAGCATCTCGGCGGCGACGGCGGCCAGCCCGTCGGGCAGCGTGTCCTCGGGGGCCACGGCCCACTGCCTGGCCCTCTCCAGTGCCGCCACGCTGCGCATCCTGGCGAAGGAGGTGAGCGCGGCCGTGGAGACGGTCTCGTTCGGGTCGGCCGCTGCCTCCTCGATGAGGTCGAGCACCCCGGCACCGTCGCGCTCGGCGAGGTGGCGCAGCGCGGCGGCGCGCGCCGCCTCACGGGGGCCGCGGGCCGCGGCGAGCAGTTCGGCGCGGTCCTCGGGCCCCGCGACGGCGGCCAGGCAGCGCGCCGCCGCGGACTCCCTGTGCTGGGGCGGGTGCTGTTCGTACCCGTCCTGTGCCCAGTCGAGGACCTCGCGGACGCTCCATCCCGGGCGCGGCCCCGAGGTGCGCATCTGACGCTGCCAGCGGTCGAAGGAGCCCTGCTCGCGCACCCGCCGCAGCCGGTCGGCCTGCGCCGGGTGGGCCGTGTCCTCCGCCCAGAGCCGCCAGGGGCGTGGCTCGAAGGCGTCACGCGCGGCGGCGGCGAGTGCCGCGTCGCCCTCCGGGGTGCCGGGGAAGCGGGCGAGCACGGCGGGGCCGAGTGCGCGCAGCCCGGCGTCCTCGTCGCGGACGGCGAGTTCGTCCAGTGCCCACTGCCAGTTGGCGCCCGCCGTGGCGTAGCGGCGCAGCAGGGCGAGCGCGCCCTCGTCCCCGTAGGAGGCGAGGTGGCCGAGCACGGAGAGGGCGAGCCCGGTGCGGGCCTCGGCGTCGGCCGCGTCCCCGAGCTGGTCGTCCGGGTGGAAGAGGTGCTTCTCGAAGTCGTCGAGCCCTGCGTCCAGCTCCATATGGAGGCGGGCGTAGTAGAGCGAGCGGTGCTCGATGTGCCAGTCGCGCCGGGGGTCGTGCAGCACGCACTGGCGAAGCGCGGCGAGCGCTTCGGTACGCGGCGCCGCCAGGGCATGCAGCGTCCCGTCGCCGCGGCCTCGCTGGAGGAGGCCGAGCAGGGTGCCGCTGGGCGCTATGTCGGAATCGACGGAATCGACGAACATAAGGGTCAGCATCCGGTGCGGGGTCTTCGACTGGCAACGGGATTTCCGTTGACCGGCATTCTTGCCGGTGGCCACGGTTCTACTCCTGGTTCGTGGGCACGCCCAGGGGCGGGACCGGCGCGGGGAGCCTACCGGGGAATCTTTCATTCCGCCGACCTGGGGGTATGCACCGGCACGGGCCGGTACGCCCGGTCTCGTGCATATGCCCTCAGCACCACCGCATCGTGTGTCGCGAAATCCCTTACGGGCCGTCGCAGGCTGTGCAAGAGTCGTTACCGGCCCTCATCCCGTATCGGAGCCCGTTATGCCGTCCCACCTCCATGCGGACCACTCGGCGGCCCAGCCTCCCCAGCGAGGCGTGCTGGACGCCCTGATCACGCAGACGCGCCGCCTGCGCGGCGGCATCGACGCCGTGCGCCGTGACACCGCGAGCGCGTACGAGGAAGCCGAGGCCGATCCGAGGACGCGCTGGCAGCGCGCGCTGTGCGATCTCGCGGTCCACCACCTCGACGATCTCAACGGTCACCTCGGCCAGCTCCGCGAGGGCTCCCCCGACGCTTCCCCCGACGCGCCCGCGCCCCTGGGGGAGGCACCCGGGGACGGCCACGGGGCCCCCTCGGCCGCCCCTCCCTTCCCGCCCGGGGCCTATGGCGCGGTGCCCGTCGCGGCATATGCGCCCGGGGGCTCCGCCTCGCTGGTGGCGCGGGTGGGCAGCGCCGAGTGGAATCTGCTGACCGACGAGGTCTCCTGGTCCGACGAGCTGTACGCCATCTTCGGCCGCACCCGCGCCGACGGCCCCCTCTCCCTGGACGAGCTGCCCTCCTGGGTGCTCGAGGAGGACCAGCCCGCGCTGGCCGCCGCCGTCACGGACTGCCTGGTCGACGGCAGGCCTATCGACCAGGAGTTCCGCGCCGTCCGCCCGGACGGCGCCGTCCGCACCCTGCACATGGTCGGCGAGCCCGTGCTCGACGACGACGGAGGCACCGCCTCCATGTGGGCGGTGCTCCGCGACGTCAGCGAGCTGCGCCGCAGCGAACGTGCCGTGCGCGAGTCCCGCGACTCGCTGCGGCGCGAGGAGCACATCGCCAGGACCGAGCACCGGCTCGCCGTCGAACTCCAGGAGACCGTGCTCCCGCCGTGGCGCGGCTCCCTGCGCTTCCCGCACTCCGGCGCCGGGACCACCGGGTCCCTCGATCTCGCCTCGCACTATCTGCCGTCCGCCACGAGCGCGCTGATCGGCGGCGACTGGTACGACGCGATGGAGCTGCCCGACGGCGCCACCCTGCTGTCCGCCGGTGATCTCACCGGGCACGGGGTGGCGGCCACCTCGGGCATGGCGATGCTGCTGGGCGCCGTGCGCGGCATGGCGGTGGCCGGGGTGGGGCCCGGCCCCCTCATGGGACATCTCAACCAGCTCCTCGACTCTGCCTCCCAGCCCGCGCTGGGCAGCGCGGTGTGCTGCCGCTACGACCCGCACGCCCGCTCCCTGACCTGGGCACAGGCGGGCCATCCCGCGCCCCTGCTCTTCCGCGGCGGCGAAGGCAGGGTGCTGCGGCCCCCCGAGGGCGTGCTGCTGGGCGTCACCTCGGGCGCGTCGTACGGGGAGCACACCGAGACGCTGCTGCCCGGCGACGTACTCGTGCTGCACACCGACGGACTCGCCCCGCGCAGCGGCCGTCTGGAGGCCGACGAGGACGAGCCGCAGACGGGCGCCGACCGCCTCCTGAGCCTCGCCCCCCGCTTCGCCTCAGCGCGTACGGCACAGGAGTGCGTGCGCGCGGTGGTGGAGGCGTTCGGCGACAAGGAGCGCGAGGACGACGCGTGCGTGCTCGTCGCCCGAGTGAGCCCGTGATCGATCCCCGTGATCTGTGAGCCGTGCCCCGTGAGGGGGCGGTGGTCACACGCTCCTGGTGATGGCCCCCGCCCCCTTGACCCCCTTGCCGCGTGCGGGCCTGGGCGCCTTCGGCAGCGCCCGCTGGATCTGTTCGCGGAGGTCCTCGATGCGCGCGTAACCGGCGTACTGCCCGGTCAGGCGGTACATCTCGCGGAGCCGGTCCCATGTGCGGTGCGAGGAGTTCTCGCCGATGCTCATGAGGGCCAGCCGGGCGTAGCGGTCGGCCTGTTCGGGGTCGTTGCCGATGAAGCAGGCGGAGGCCAGGGAGAGATAGTCGAAGATCTTCGAGCGCTGGCGCCCCTTGACCCGCAGATCCAGGGCGCGCTTGGCGTGCTGCTCGGCGTTCTTGGCGGCCGAGGGATCGTGCTCGGCGAGCGTACGGAAGGCAAGCGCCTGCATGCCGTGCAGATCCGCCTCGTCGAACATCTGCATCCAGCTCGGTGGCGGCACATCGCCCTTGTCCGAGGCGAACAGCTCCTCGGCCTCGCCGAGCGTGCGCCGCATCGCCTGGCCGCGTCCCATCGACGCCTGGGCCCACGCCTCGATGGTGTGGAGCATCGCGCGGGTGCGCGGCAGGGTCTCGTCCCCCGAGCCCGCGTGCGCCAGCTTCATCAGATCGAGTGCGTCGTCCGGGCGGCCCAGATGCACCATCTGGCGCGCCGCGCGGGAAAGCGCTTCCCCCGCGCGGGGGCGGTCGCCTCCCTCGCGGGCCGCGTGCGCGGCGATCACGAAATACTTCTGCGCCGTGGGCTCCATCCCCACGTCGTGGGACATCCAGCCCGCGAGCACGGCCAGATTGGCCGCGACGCCCCACAGCCTGCGCTGGAGGTGGTCGGGGTGGTGGTAGGCGAGCATGCCGCCCACCTCGTTGAGCTGGCCCACCACGGCCTTGCGCTGGAGCCCGCCGCCGCGCGCCGCGTCCCAGGCCCGGAAGACCTCGACGGAACGCTCCAGCGCCTCGATCTCCTGCGCCCCTACGGGAGCCGCTTCGTACCGGTCCAGGGAGACCTGGTCCATGGGGAAGACGTTGTCGGTGTGGGAGGCACCGGTCACCAGGGCGGGATCCGCCTGGAGCCAGTCGTACATGGCACTGGAGAGTGCCGATCCTGCGGTGAGCGCGGCACCCGCGCCCATCAAGCCGCGTCGGTTGAGCATGAGGTCCATTCCCGTGAATTCGGTGAGGACCGCGGCAGTCCGCTCGGGCACCCACGGCAGCTCGTCCGGTCCGGACCGCTGCCGCTTCCCCGCTTGCCCTGGCTTGCTGAACCCGAGGTCCTCGGTGGTCACGACACGGCCGAGTCGCTCGGTGAACAGGGCTGCCAGCACTTTGGGCACCGGATCGCGCGGGGACTCCCCCGTGTCGATCCAACGCCGCACTCGCGAGGTGTCGGTCGCCAACTGCGGGTGGCCCATGGCCGCCGCCTGCCGGTTCACTAGCCGCGCGAGTTCCCCCTTGGACCATCCGGCGAGGCCGAAGAGGTCCGCGAGGCGGGTGTTGGGTCCCTTTGTCACGTCAAGCCCCCAGGTTCTCGGCTGAGTTGACACTAACGGCCCGCTTCACGGCGCTGCGAGCATTCGCCAGGGTTCGCCAGGGTTCGCCAGATGGTGTGCCACCCGGGCCGGGGTGTGCTGTAGGAACGCGCCAACCCGGCCCGGTTCGCACACCGACGACGGCCCGGACGTCGTCCACACCGACGTCCGGGACGCCGGGTGTACGTCAGGTCATTCTGGACGACCGGCATTCCCCAGGGTGCACAGGTCGCCACCGGGCCGGGAGCGCTGCAACCCGTCGGCGCACGAAGGGATCCTGCTCGCCCATGTATCCAGCAACGTCCCCCGTGTCCGCGCCCCTCCGACCGCGTCTGCCGCAGCCCTACGGCGGCAGGGGCACGGTCTCGCCCCCCGATCCGCCGTTCCAGTCCCCTCCGCACGGCGGCCCCGGAAGGCAGCGGCGTGCGAACGGCACCGGGACTCCTCCCCTCAGCGGCAGACTGGACCTGTCAGGGCCCCAGGGCGCCCAACTGCGTTCGGCCATCGCCTCCGTGCACCGCATCTGCCCCGACTTCCACCCCGTACAGGTGCTGCGCCGCTACGGCCGCTCCGTGCTGCTCGCGGGCACGGCAGGACGCAGCCCCGTCGTGGCCAAGTGTTTACTGGACCATTCGACCGCGTGGGCCGAGCGGTTCCAGCACGAAATAGCCGCTTACCGTACGTTCGTGCGCCACCGCCCGCCGGTGCGGGTGCCGCGGCTGGTGGCCGCCGACCCCGAGGCGTGCACGCTCGTCATCGAGAAGCTGCCCGGGAGGATCATCTCGACGCAACGTCACCCGTTCGAGGCACCGCCACGCGGCGATCTGCGCGCCGTGCTCGGCTCGTTCTGCCGGGTCAACCAGTGGCAGCCGCCGCCCTCGATGTTCGAGCGGCCCGTCGACTACCCGGCCCGCCTGGCGCGCTACCACGAACTGGGCCTGCTCACCGACCGCGACCTCGGCGACCTCCAGAAGCTGCTCCACGGCATCGCGCACGCGGGAGGAAAGCAGGGCGCGCCGTGGCAGTTCTGCCACGGCGACGCCCTGCTCACCAACGTGCTGCTGGCCCCCACGGGGCCCTCGCTCGTCGACTGGGAGCACGCTGGCTGGTATCTGCCGGGGTACGACCTGGCGACGCTGTGGTCCGTGCTCGGCGACGCCCCCGTGGCACGGCGTCAGATCAGCCAGCTCGCGCAGTCGGCCGGGCCCGCCTCGCGCGACGCGTTCCTGGTGAACCTGATGCTGGTGCTCACCAGGGAGATCCGCAGATACGAGACCGCCGTGCAGCGCACCATGCGCGACCCCTCCCCCGCCGTCGGCCTTCCGACGGGCGGGGAGCGCCCCGGCGCGATGGCCACCGGTGAGGAGCAGCGACTGCTGCTGCGGCGGCTGCACGACGACTGCGGGCTCGCGCGACGCGCGGTGCGCGCCGCGGTCGGCACCCGCTGAAGCGTCCGCGGGCCCCTCAGCCGGGGCCCGCGGACCGCACGTCGGACGCCGCACGTCGGACGCCGCACGTCGGACGCCGGTCGCCGGACCGCCGTCGTATCGCACGCCGATTCCGCGCTCCACCGGTCTGGACCGGTGAAGCGCCGCAGGCCCCGGCGCCCCCGTGCGGAAAGCGCGCGGAGAGCCCGCGCACCGCGCCTGACGTGCGGCTTCCCGTGCGGTGCGGGGTGATTGACGTATCGTCGGGCAACCGATACCTCTGAGGACTGTTCGTGCCCCGCACGACACCGCGCACAGTCCGAGGAGGCTGCCTTGCCTGGTTCCGTCACCGACCCCAACAGACGCTCCGTCAGACTACGCGCGCCAGTACCGCGTGGGCACCGCGCGCGGGCCGCCGGGGTCGTCGGCGCCGCCGCCGCGCTCCTGCTGCCGCTGGCGCTGGCCGGTCCGTCCGCCACCGCCGAGCAGCGCGAGGACGACGCGCTCCAGCGGCAGTTCGCCGAGGCGGCAGAGCGGTACCGGGTGCCGCAGAGCGTGCTGCTGGGCGTCTCGTACCTCCAGTCCCGGTGGGACTCCCACGAGGGCGCGCCCAGCGTCTCCGGCGGCTACGGCCCGATGCACCTCACGGACGCGCGCACGGCGCTCGCCGACTCCTCGCAGCCGAAGCACGCCGACGACGAGGACGCGCGCGGCGACACGGCGCGCCCCCTCCGTACGGAGGACGCCGAGACGGACCGCGCCATGGACACAGCCTCGGGCGAGGTGCCCGCGAGGCTGCGCACCCTGGGGCAGGCCGCGCGGCTGACCGGGCTCGCGCCCGAGGCGCTGCGCGATTCGACGGAGGCGAACGTGCGCGGCGGCGCCGCGCTGCTGGCCTCGGTACAGAAGAGGCTCGGGCGCCCCCTCAGCGCCGACCCCGCCGACTGGTACGACGCGGTCGCCGCCTACCCGGGCGGCAGCGGCGAGGCGGCGGCGACCGCCTTCGCCGACGACGTCTACGACGTGATCCGCGAGGGCGAGCGGCGCACCACGGACTCCGGGCAGCGGGTCACGCTGGAGCCGAGCCCGTCGGTGCGGGCCGCCGGGCGCGAGGAGAGCGCGGCGGCCCAGGACGACGGTCCCGTGGAGTGCCCGCGGAGCGTGTCCTGCGAGTGGATCCCGGCACCCTACGAGGAGTACGAGAACGACCAGGGCCAACTGGACTACGGCAACCACGACAAGGCGCGCAGGCCCGCCTCGCAGAAGATCGACTACATCGTCGTGCACGACGTGGAGGGCTCCTACGAGGGCGCGCTCAACCTCGTCCAGGACCCGGAGTACGTCTCCTGGCAGTACACGCTGCGCGCCTCGGACGGGCATATCGCGCAGCACGTCCCGCTCAAGGACGTCGCCTGGCACGCGGGCAACTGGTACGTCAACTCCAAGTCGGTCGGCCTGGAGCACGAGGGCTTCCTGACCGATCCGGACGCCTGGTACACGGAGGCGATGTACCGCAGCTCGGCGCGGCTGGTGCGGTATCTGGCCGCGAAGTACGACATCCCGCTGGACCGTCAGCACATCCTCGGGCACGACAACGTGCCCGGTGTGACGGCCGCCAGCATCCCGGGGATGCACACCGACCCCGGCCCCTACTGGGACTGGCAGCACTACTTCACGCTGCTCGGCGCGCCCTTCGGCAAGGAGGCAGGCAAGGACAGCCGCATGGTGACCATCCGCCCGGACTACGACGGCAACCGGCCCGTCTACACCGGCTGCGACAGCGCGGGCGAGCCCTGCCCGTCGCACGGCTCGGGCGCCGTGCGGCTGCACACCGCGCCGGACGCGGACGCGCCGCTGGTCAAGGACATCGGCCTGCGCCCCGGAGGGGGCGAGTCCACGACCGGCGTCAACGACACGGGGGCCCGCGCCTCCACGGGGCAGCGGTACGCGGTCGCGGACCGCGCGGGCGAGTGGACGGCCATCTGGTACCTCGGCGAGAAGGCGTGGTTCCACAACCCGCGCAAGGCGCCCACGGCCGTGCCCGCCAAGGGCCGTCTGGTGACGCCGAAGGAGGGCAGGACCGAGATCCCGGTCTACGGGCGCGCTTACCCGGAGGCGGAGGCGTATCCGCAGGGCGTGCCGGTGCAGAAGCTGTCGCCGCTGCCGTACACGGTGAAGGAGGGCCAGTTGTACGCGGCGGGGCCGAAGGCGAGGGGCGAGTACCTCTACGCCACCACCTTCGACCCCGAGGGCGAGAACTTCACCGTCGTACGGGGCGGTCTGACGTACTACCAGATCCAGCTCGGGCACCGGGTGGCCTTCGTGAAGGCCGACGATGTGCGGGTGGTCAGCTCCTCCTCGTAGCGCGAGGGGTGACGGTGTAGGTGTGTCCCGCGAGGGCGGCGAGCACGACGGTGCCGCCGCCCTCGTCGCGCACCCGCACCGTCCTGCCGACGCCGCCCTCCGCGGACTCCCGCACCGTGCAGGGCCGCTCGAAGAGCGCGCAGCGCAGCCGCACCCGGCCGTCGCGGCCCGCGCGCAGGACGGCCCTCTCGGGCGCGCCGCCGCTCCAGTCGATGTCGACGGTCAGATCGCCACTGGCGCGCAGGCCCCGCACCGAGCCGTCGGGCCAGCCGCTGGGCAGCGCGGGCAGCAGGTCGACCACGTCGCGGTGGCTCTGGAGCAGCATCTCGACGACTCCGGAGGTGCCGCCGAAGTTGCCGTCGATCTGGAAGGGCGGGTGGGTGTCCCACAGGTTCGGCAGGGTGGAGTGCCTCAGTTGCTGCGCGAGCATGGTGCGGGCGTGGTCGCCGTCCCGCAGCCGCGCCCAGAAGTTGATCTTCCATGCCTTGCTCCAGCCCGTTCCGCCGTCGCCGCGCGCGATGAGCGAGACCTCCGCCGCCGCGGCCTCCGGGCTGCCAGGCGCGATCTGGCGTCCGGGGTGCAGCGCGTAGAGGTGCGAGACGTGGCGGTGGTCGTCGACCGGGTCGTCGAGGTCGGCCTTCCACTCCTGGAGCTGTCCCCAGGAGCCGACGCGCAGACCGGGGTCGAGGCGCTCCAGCGCGGCGGTCAGGCGCTCCCTGAACTCCCGGTCGGCGCCGAGGGTCTCAGCGGCCTCCAGAGTGGAGGTGAACAGGTCGTGCACGATCTGCTGCGACATGGCGGCGCCCGCCGTGAAGTCGCCGTGCTCGGGCGAGAAGCTGGGCGTGACGACGAGGGTGCCGTCGCGCGGATCGGTGCGGAGGTTGCCGAGCCAGAACTCGGCGGCCTCCTTCATCGCGGGGTAGGCGGTGCGGCGCAGGAAGCCGGTGTCGCGGCCGAAGCGGTAGTGGTCGTACAGGTGCCGGGTCAGCCAGGCGGCGGCCTCGGGGAACCAGAACGCGGTGGGCCAGTCGTGGACGCCGGTGAAACCGTAGGGGTTGGTCTCGTTGTGCACGACCCAGCCGTCCGAGCCGAACATCTCGCGCGCCGAGACCCGCCCTGGCGCGCGCAGGGCCGTCACGAAGCGGTGCAACGGCTCGGCCGTCTCGGCGAGGTTGGCGGCCTGCGCGGGCCAGTAGTTCATCTGGAGGTTGATGTTGCCGTGGTAGTCGGCGCTCCACGGGGGCTCGGTGCTGTGGTTCCAGACGCCCTGGAGGTTGGCGGGCAGCGCCACGGGCTCGCCGGGGCGTGCGGGGCGCGAGGAGGCGATGAGCAGATAGCGCCCGTAGGCGAAGTAGAGGGCCTCCAGGGCGCGGTCGGCGGGGGTGGAGCCGTCGCCGTAGCCGGAGAGGAGGCGGTCGGTGGGCACGTCGGCCGGCATGCGCTGGCCGATGTCCAGGCGGACCCGGTCGAACAGGGCGCGGTGGTCGGCGGCATGCTCGCGGCGCAGGGCGCGGTGGCCGCGTGCGAGCGCTGCGTCGAGCGTGGCCGTGACGCGCCGGTGCGGGTCGGCGCCCCGGTAGCCGGGACAGGTGTCGGCGTAGTCGGTCCCGGCGGCGAGGGCGAACCAGGCGCTGTCGGCGCCGGTGACCGTAACGCTGCCGTCGTCGCCGTCGCTGCGGCTGCCGCCCTCGGTGCGCACCGCCAGCTGGGCTTCAAAGAGGAGCCCGTTGTCCTGGAGCGCGCCGCGTAAGGTGACGCGCCCGGAGCGCGCGCTCACGGTGCGGTCCTCGTGGGGTGACGTGGTGCGCAGGGTGAAGCCGACCTGGCCCGGTGCGTCGGCGGTGAGGCGGCCGACGAGGACGCCCGCCGGGTGGGAGGCGAAGAATTCGCGGCGGTGGGTGACGCCGTCCGCCGTGTAGGTGACGCGGGCCACGGCCTCGCCCAGGTCCAGTTCCCTGCGGTAGGCGGTGGCGTCCCCCGGTGCGGCGGGCGCCGAGGGGAAGTCGAGCAGGAGGTCGCCGAAGGTCTGGTAGGCGCCGTAGCCGGTCTTGGGCTGGCCCAGTTCCTCCGCTACCCGCTCGGGCTCCGCGCTGCCCTCGGCGTCGAGGAGGTCGCGCACCCGGTCGAGGGCGCCGGGGCGTGGTGCGCGCCAATTGCCGTGGTCGTAGCCGGGGGAGCCTGGGCCGCCGGTCCACAGGGTCTTCTCGTTGAACTGGACGCGTTCGGAGGCGAGCCGCCCGAAGACGGCGGCGCCGAGGGAGCCGTTGCCGACGGGCAGGGCCTCGCCCTCCCACTGGGTGGCGGGCTGCTCGTACCAGAGCGTCAATTCATCGGAGGGCTGAGACGTGCCGTCCGGGGGCGGTGCGGCGGAGGCGTGGGGAGCGGTTCCCACGGTGAGCGCCGCGGTGCCTCCCACCACCGTCTTGACGGCGGTTCTTCGGGTGATGCCACTGTTGCCTTGCCTCATGGATGGCCTCCTGGGGCCAGCTCGGACGACGGCCTGACGGGCAGCCGTCAGGCTAGAGATCCGATGAAAGCTCGGCAAGAGGCTCGACGCGGGCCCACGAGGGGTTCAGCCGAGATACGCGTCAACAGGGCAATGAGTGGATCTTGACTCGGCTTAGCGCATGGTCAGCACGGTGGTGCCGCAGTAAATGCGTACACCTCGCCCCGGAGTCCGATGCGGTCCGCCGCAGGTCGCGACCCAGCGCATGTGTGACGGTGGTGGGCGCGGTCGGGGCCGTGGCCCCGACCGCGCTGACCTTGCTCGCCCGTCCTATTCGGTGACGGTGGTCCAGGGCCGGCAGGTGACCGTTTCGCCGTTGTCCCTGGCGCAGGCCTTGAACTTGGCCTTCTCGCCCTTGCTGAAGCCGGGAATGCGGATGTTGTCGGAGCCGCCGTTGGAGGCGTAGACGGTGTCCTTGAAGGAGCCTTGTTCGACCGTCATCTTCACCGAGTAGCCGGCGGGGATGAGGTCGTCGTGCAGGTAGAGCCGGTCGGAGTCGCCGCTGGAGTTGCGGTCGTCCCATTCCACCTCGCCGTAGGCGTTGCCGGAGCCGATGTACCAGTGCGCCCCGTCGACAGTGCCGCTGCGCTGGCCGGCGGAGGCAGGAGCGGCGACGGCGCCCAGGGTCAGGGCGCCCGCCGAGATGGCCAGCAGTGCGCGTGTGCGCATGTTCATAGTGTTCCCCCGTATCGGAGTCTGTTGTCTCTATGAGGCTCGCAGCGCTCCGGGGGCGTGGATAAGAGGTTTCGGCTGAGTCCGAAAGTGCGGGTGACCTGCGGCAGGTCACGGTGCTCGGCGATAGCCGCACGACGCGGGAACGCGCAGCGGGCACGTACAGCACGCGCAGCGGGCACGTACAGCACTCGCAGCGGGCACGCACAGGGGCCGCCGAAGCGGTGGGGGGCAGGCTCGCGCGGCGGAACGGGCCGGACGGGAGGGCGTTACTGCTGGAACATCTCGGCGGGCAGCGGCTTCAGCAGCGCGTAGAGATCGCTCGTGATGGGCCGGTCCCAGCTCGCGATGGTGACCAGGACACCGTCGCTCCGGTCGAACTGCACGCACGAGATGCGGTCCTCGGAGCACTTCACGCGCCGCACGATGAGGAGGTTGTCCTCGTGCATCACCGGATCGTCCTCGACGCCGGTGACCTCGACCGGCTCGTCGTTCTCCAGCGCCACCAGAAGCTGGGCCACCTCGAAGGGCACCTGCCCGTCGGCGACCTCGCGCGCCGGGGAGCCCTCCGGCAGGTTGCCGATGATCATCGCCGGGCCACGGCCGCCGAACAGGTCGTAGCGCAGGAAGACGCCCTGGCAGGTGCCGTCGGGTGCGGGCAGCAGGCCCGCGCCGAGATTGCCCGGCCAGTCACTGGGGTCCATGGCCAGGACATCGAAGTCCGGCCCTGCGGGGACGGCAGCGCTGCGGCGGCGGAGGAACGACATGTCGCCATGGTACGTGTCCCCTTCCCGCTCAGTGTCCCGGGACCACCGGCTCGCTCACCGCCCTCAGCCGCCGCTCCAGCAGCCGGGGCAGCCCGGCGGGGTCCGTGCCCAGCTTGCGGTACACCCCGGACAGCAGCCGGGTGACCGCCTCCTCCCCCGTGCCGAGGCCGGCGGCGATCCGCGCGGTGCTCTGCCCGGCCACCGACCGCTCCGCCACCGTGCGCTCGGCCGTGGTGAGCGTGTCCGTGTCGTCGTCGCGCAGCTGGAGCGGGGGCAGCCCGGCCGCCGCCAGCTCGTCCCGCGCCGTCGCGGCGAGCGCGAGCGCCCCGCAGTTCACAGCGCCCTCCAGACCGCGGTAGAGCTGGTCGGCCGCCTCCTGGGCCAGCCCGGTCCTGCGCAGCTCCGTGCCGAGGCACACGAGGGCCGCCGCCAGTTCGTACGCGGCGGGCGAGCGCTCCAGCCAGCGCACCGACTCGCGCAGCCGCTCCAGCCTGGCCGCGCCCGTGGCGACCAGCGCGCGGGTGCGCAGCGCCTGCCCGACCGCCGAGGGCGCGCCGAACCTGCGGGCGCGCTTCAGCGCCTCGTCCGCGTATCCGGCGGCCCGCTCGGGCGCGTCGGGGCAGACGGCCTCGGCGAGCCGCAACTGCCAGGGGCACCAGGCGGGGTTGCGCATGCCGCGCGGGTCGAGGCGGCGGCCCGCGGCCGTCAGCTCCTCCTCCGCCTCTGCGCGCAGCCCGCGGGCGAGCAGGAGTTCCGCGTAGACGGTCCGGGAGTCGGGGTAGACGACGGCGTTGGGCGTGACCTGCCCGTAGGAGTACGTCTGGGCCAGCTCCCACGCCTGCTCGTGGTGACCGCGCGCCAGCAGGATCTCGATGAGGATGCCGATGGCGAACCACTGCGCGGGGATCCTGCTGCCCACCCGGTCCGCGATCCGCAGCCCGCCGCGCACCAGGTCCTCGGCCTCGGAGAGACGGCCGCGGCGGTAGCGGATGTAGCCGAGGAGTGTGAAGCCGAAGGAGAGGTGGGCCCCTCGCCAGCCCTTGCGCTCGCACTCCGCGATGCCCCGGGTGAACAGTTCTTCGGCGCGTCCCGGCTGGTCCGCGTACATGAAGGTGAGGGCGACGAGCACGGGCACCTCGAAGCCCCAGTGCTCGTCGGTCCAGCTCATCCCGTCCCCGAGTGCCTCCTCCGCGTAGCGCAGCGCGACGGCCGCGCTCTCGCCGCGCACCATGGCGTCCCAGCCGCGCAGCCCGAGGATGTAGCGCTCGGCGGTGCCGCGCCCCGTCAGGTGGGAGGCGAGGCGGGCGAGCTTGCGGGAGCGTGCCGGTGAGTCCTCCTCGTCGGCCCGGAAGGCGTTCCACATGAACTGCTCGGCCTGCATGCGCAGCCGGGTGCGCGGGTCGCCAGCGCGCCGGGCCTCGGCCTCGACGGTGCGCGCCGCCTCGCCCAGCCGGTCGGTGTGGCCGAGTGCCTGCGCGAGCCGGTAGCTGACCAGCTCGCGCAGGGCCGGGTCGAGCGCCGGTTCCTCCAGTGCGGCCCGCAGGTGGTTGACGGTGGCGGCGGGCGAGGTCAGCAGCGCCGAGCAGCCGAGTTCGAAGAGGACGACGGGCCGCTCCTCCGCCTGGGGCGGTTCGCGCAGTGCGCGGGCGAGGCAGCGGTGTGCCGCCTCGGGTGCTCCGGCCCGCATGTAGGCGCGCGCCGCTTCGCGCAGTCCCTCGACCACCTCGGGGTCGCCGTCGGGGTGCACCTCCAGCAGGTGCCGCGCCGCTGCCGTGGGCCCCATGCCGGCGGCGACGACGGCGGAGGCGGCCTGCCCGTGCAGCGCGGTGCGCAGCGCGACGGGGATGGCGCGGTAGACGGCGGTGGCGACGAGGGGGTGGGTGAAGTCGATCCTGTCCTCTTCGAGGTAGGCGGGGCGCAGGATGCGGGCCTCCCTGAGCTTCGCCGCGGCCTCGGTGGTCTCCCGCTCGCCGAGCCCGGCCACGTGTGCGGCGAGCCGTCCGGTGGCCTCGGCGCCGAGTACGGCGACGGCCCAGCACAGCCGTACGGCGCTGAGCCCGAGCCGCTCCAGGCGCTCCAGGTGGCCGCTGCCCTTGACGGCGGAGGCCAGTTCGCGCAGCTGCGGGACGTTGTCGAGGCGGGGCTTGACGTTGTTGTCGTAGGACCTGGCCACGACCTCGGCGACCTCGAAGGGGTTGCCGCCCGTGACCGCCCAGCACTCGCGGCAGAACGGGTCCTCGGCCTCCTGGCCGAGCCGGTACCGCACGACGCGGGCTACGGCGTGCGCGGTGAGCGGGGCCAGCTCGTACGGGCGCGAGCCGTCCCGCTCGACGAGGCGGCGGAAGGCGACGGCGCCTGAGGGCAGGTCCTCGGGCCGGTAGCCGAACACGATCAGCATGGGCAGTTCGGCCGCGCGGGGTGCGAAGCCGGTGAGCCAGGCGAGCGACTCGGCGTCGGCCCAGTGCGCGTCGTCGAGGATCATCACGACGGGTTCGTGGCGCACGGCGAAGCGGGTCACCAGCCAGTCCAGGCCGTCGCGTACCCCCTGCGGGTCGGGCATGCCGCCGTCGGGCGCGACGAGGCCGACGGCGGGGGCGACGATGTCGTACCAGCTTCCGAGTATCCGGCGGTGCTCGTCCTCTCCCTCGGCGGCGAGCACGGGCTGTACGAGCTGGCGGACGACGTGGAAGGCGGACTCCTGCTCCTGCTCGCCGCCGCGTGCGCGCAGCACCGTGCAGCCCTGGGCCGCGGCTCTGCTGCGGACCTCGCCGAGAAGCGTGGTCTTGCCCGCTCCCGCGACGCCCGCGAAGGCGAGCACACCTCCCGCTGGCGGCTCGGCGGACGCGCCGCTCCCACCGCTCAGCCGGATCAGCCGCTCGTTCACGGCGGCCAGTTCCGATTCCCGCTCCAGCAACATGCGGCTCACCCCTCTCAGGTGGCCTGTGGTCTGCGGCATTTCGGCGCTCCTTACGCGGGCAGACGTCGCCGACGGTACGCGCGTGCGGGGTCCGGATCGGCCGGTACGCCCATATCCGCGCGACTTTCCCGCGCGGTACCGGCTCCAGGAGCGTGCGGCCCTTCCCGCACGCCAGCGGCGCACCTCCGTGCATCGGAGAGCGACGTTACGGGCATGGCCGCGCCGGTGGCCTTCCGCTTCACTTCCGGGCATGAACGGCTCCGCCGCGGTACGGCGTACCGCGCTCCTCGACATCCCCTTCTCCGCCGCCGTCAACGACTCGGTGGAGACCGCACGGCGTCACACCCTCCGCTGGCTGCGGACGTTCGGGCTGCTCCCCGGCGAAGAGGCCGCAAGAGAGTACGACGCGCTGCGTCTGGAGCGGCTGATGGCCGCCTTCTATCCCGGCGCGAGCAGCGCCGATCTCTGTCTGGCCTGCGACTTCAACGGCTGGTTCTTCGTCTTCGACGACCAGTTCGACGGCCGGCTCGGCCACCGGCCGCGCGACGTGGGCCCGCTCGTTGACCGCCTCGTCGGCTGCCTCGGCCCGGCGGCCGACTCCGGGAGCGGCCTCTCGACCGGCCTCGGGGCCGATCCGCCGCTCGTCGCCGCGTTCCGCGACGTGTGGCTGCGCGCGAGCGCGGGCATGCCGCCGTTCTGGCGGCGCCGCTTCGCGGCGCACTGGCGCGGCTATCTGGAGTCGCACCGCTGCGAGGCCATGGACAGGGTCACGGACGAGGCACCCTCGCTGGAGCGCTTCCTGCGGGTCAGACGCCACTCGATCGGGGTACGCCCCTGCCTCGACTACGGGGAGCGCGCGGGCGGCTGCGTCCTCCCGGAGATGCTCTACAGCGCCCCGCCGCTCACGACGCTGCGGGAACTCACCGTGGACGTCGTCATCTTCGTCAACGATCTGGTGTCGCTGGACAAGGAGCTGGCCGTCGGCGACATGCACCACAACAGCGTCCTCGTCCTGCGCTCGCGCACCGGCTGCTCGCTGGAGGAGGCCACGGCGCGGGTCAGCCGCCTCGTCAACACCCGTGTGGCGCGCTTCCGGCAGCTCGCCGACGATCTGCCGCGCGCCCTGGAGGAGCGCGCGACGCCCGTCCGTACCCGCGCGGACGTGGCCCGCTGCCTCGACACCATGCGCGATGTGATGAGCGGCAACCTCGCCTGGTCGCTGGAGACCGCGCGCTACGACGCCTCGGGCGTCGCCGCGGTCAGCGACGGGCGCGAGCGCCCCTGGGCGGGGCTCGTCGGGTCCGAGGCGGCCGTCGGGGAGGACGGTCACGGCGAGGACGGGCGGCCTCTTGCGGGCGGGCCGCGGCCGGTTCCCGGCTGAGGCGAAGGAGCGGCGGGGCCGGGCCTGGCCCGCGTCAGGCCGGGCCCGGAGCACGTCAGGTCAGGTCAGGTCGAAGCGGCCGTCACGCGCGCCGTGCACGAAGGCGTTCCACTCCCCGGGGGTGAAGATGACGGCGGGGATGTCCGGGGTGCCGCCGTTGCGCATGGCGATGTAGCCCTCGACGAAGGCGATCTGGACATCGCCCCTCCCCTGACTTCCCGACTGCCACTGCGCGTTGGCGAGATCGATCTCCGGCTTCGTCGCCATCGCGCTGATGGTGCTTTCGGCCACGTCCGTGCTCCTCCCGGTTCGTCGTCCGGCGGTCAGCCTAACCACGTGGGGCGGCCTCCGGACAGGCCGCGGAACGGCGCGATCCAAGAACGCCCCGGCGCCGCCCCGCCGCTTCCTCACGCCCCCGGCGGCTCGTCCCCCACCACCCACATGGAGAAGAACTGCGAGCCTCCTCCGTAGGCATGGCCGAGTGCCTTGTGGGCACCGTCTATCTGATGTGCCCCAGCGCGGCCCCGCACCTGGAGGGCCGCCTCGGCGAAGCGGAGCATGCCGGAGGCGCCGATGGGGTTGGTGGAGAGCACGCCGCCGGAGGGGTTGACGGGGAGGTCGCCGTCGAGTTCGGTGACGCCTGACTCGGTCAGCTTCCAGCCCTCGCCCTCCTCGGCGAAGCCCAGGTTCTCCAGCCACATGGGCTCGTACCAGGAGAAGGGCACATACATCTCCACCGCGTCGATCTCCCGGCGCGGCTCTGTGATCCCCGCCTGCCGGTAGACGTCGGCCGCGCAGTCGCGCCCGGCCCTGGGGCTCACCGCGTCCTTGCCCGCGAACAGCGTGGGCTCGCTGCGCATCGCGCCGCCGTGCACCCACGCGGGCGGCGCGGGCGAGCGCCTGGCGCCCTCGCGGCCGGTGAGGACCATGGCGCAGGCGCCGTCGGAGGAGGGGCAGGTCTCCGAGTAGCGGATGGGGTCCCACAGCATGGGCGAGGACTGGACCTTCTCCAGGGTGATGTCGTGCTCGTGGAGGTGCGCGTAGGGGTTCTTGAGCGCGTTGCGGCGGTCCTTGTACGCGACGAGGGAGCCGATGCCGTCCGGGGCCCCGGTGCGCCGCATGTAGGCGCGCACGTGGGGCGCGAAGAAGCCCCCGGCGCCCGCGAGCAGCGGCTGCTGGAAGGGGACGGGCAGCGAGAGGCCCCACATCGCGTTGGACTCGGACTGCTTCTCGAAGGCGAGGGTGAGGACGGTGCCGTGGACGCCGGCCGAGACGAGGTTGGCGGCGACGAGTGCCGTCGAGCCGCCCACCGAGCCGGCCGTGTGCACGCGCAGCATGGGCTTGCCGACGGCGCCGAGCGCGTCGGCGAGGTACAGCTCGGGCATCATGACGCCCTCGAAGAAGTCGGGCGCCTTCCCGATCACGACGGCGTCGATGTCGCTCCAGTCGAGCTGCGCGTCCGCCAGCGCCGCGAGCGCGGCCTCCCGTACGAGCCCGGCGATGGACACGTCGCGGCGCGCGGCGACGTGCTTGGTCTGGCCGATGCCCGTGACCGCGACGGGTTCCGCGGCCCTCCGCGTGCGCTGCGTGGTCATTCCGCGTCTCCTTCCAGAACGGCGACCAGGTTCTGCTGGAGGCAGGGCCCGGAGGTCGCGTGCGCGAGGGCGCGCCGGGACTCGCCCCGGCCGATGCGGGCCGCCGCCTCGCCGAGCCGGATGAGCCCGGCGGCCATCATGGGATTGGCGGCGAGCGCGCCGCCGGAGGGGTTGACGGTGACGTCGTCGCCGAGTTCGAGTGCCGCGCGAAGCACGACCTCCTGGGAGGTGAAGGGCGCGTGCAGCTCGGCGGTGTCGCAGGGCGCGGCCGAGGGGTCGAAGTGGCCCGCGTGCTCGGCCGCGAGCCGGGTGGAGGGCGACTCGGCGAGGTCCCGTACGCCCGGGCTGTGGGCCTCGATGCGGTGGTCGATGCCGCGTATCCAGGCGGGACGCTCTGTGAGGCGGCGTGCCGTGTCGCCGACGGCGAGGACGACGGCGGCGGCGCCGTCGCTCAGCGGCGGGGTGTCGTGGGCGCGCAGGGGCTGGACGAGGTAGTCGGCGTCGAGCAGTTCGGCTGCCGGAGGGGAGCCGCGGAGCTGCGCGTGCGGGTTGTCGCGGGCCGCCTCACGGCTGCGTGCCGCGATGGTGGCGAGTTCGCGCTCGTCGGTCCTGTCGCTGTCCAGGAGGGTGCGCGCCTGGAGCGCTGCGAGCGCGACGGAGTCGGGCCACAGGGGGGCGAGGTAGTACGGGTCGAGCTGGCGGGTGAGGACGTCGCGCAGCTCGCCGGGCGAGGACTTCCCGTAGGAGTAGACGAGCGCGGTCTCGGCCTGCCCGGTGAGGAGCTTGACCCACGCCTCGTACAGCGCCCAGGCCCCGTCCATCTCGACGTGGGACTCGGAGATGGGCGGCCAGGCGCCCACCCCGTCCAGTGCCATGGTGAAGGAGAAGGGGCGCCCTGCCAGGTAGTCGCTGGAGCCCGAGCAGGTGAAGTCGATCTCTCCCGCGCGCAGCCCGGTGCTGCCCAGTACCTCCTGGAGCACCGGCATCAGCATCTCGACCTCGGACAGGTCCTCGGCGCGGCGTACGTGCCCTGTCTGCGCGAAGGCGACGATGGCTACGTCTCGCGGGGGAAGCATCACAGCAGCTCCTTGTAGCTGTCGTAGTCGGCGTCGGGCTCCCCCGTGGGGCGGTAGTGGTCGGGGTACCGGCCGTCCTCGGTCCAGACGGGCTCGACGCGCAGCCCCATGCGGACCTGGTCGTACGGGATGCCCGCGATGCGCCCGTGGAGGGCCAGGCCCGCTCCGTCGAGGGCGATGTGGCCGTAGACGTAGGGGACTTCGATGTCGAGGTTCTTCGCCTTGATGTTGACGATGCAGAAGGTGGTGACGGTGCCGCCAGGACCGACCTCCACCTGGTCCGTGGTCGGGACGCCGCAGGTGGGGCAGGCGCCGCGCGGGGGGACGTAGACCTTGCGGCACTCGGGGCAGCGCTCCCCGAGGGTGCGGTGCTCGGCGAGCGCGCGCAGGTAGCGGGACTGGGCACGGCCAGGGGTGTGGGTGTAGTCGAGGCGGGCGTGCGCGGTGATGCCGGTGACGGGATCGGCGTCGGCGCCGGCGAACTCGCCGCTGTGCGGGGCTGCTTCGGCCGGGGCCGTTTCGGCCGGGGCCGTTTCGGCCGGGGCCTCCGTTCCGTCCCGCGTGCCGTCGTACGGCTCGAAGCAGGCGATGTCCGTGATGGCGCCCGTGCGCTCGGCGGCCCAGCGCACCCGTACGCGCATGCCGGTACGCACCGCGTCGGGTCCGGGGGCCGCGAGGGCGTGCAGGAGCGCGCTGTCCGCGCCGTCGAGCCGCACCAGCACCCAGGCGAACGGCTCGGCCAGCGGCTGCCCGCGCCGGGGCTGCGGGTTCCAGGCCCAGGTGGTGACGGTTCCGGTGGGGGCCACCTCGACGAGGTCGCGGATCTCCTCGGCGGTGACGGGGTCGTACTCGACGGGCGGCACCAGCACCCTGCCGTCGCTCGCCTTCACCCCGAGGACGGTGCGCTCGCGCAGCCCCGTCAGGAAGGCACTCTGGACGGGGCCGAGGGAGCGGGTGAAGGGGAACTCGACGACGAGGGGCGCGCGCAGCACGTCCGGTGAGGGGGCGGCCGAGGTCATGGCGGGTCTCCATTCTCCGTGCACGGGCCGGGGGCCGGGGGCCGGGTTCTCGCGGAGGGGGGCGGGGCGGGCGTCCGCGCGCGCCCCGGTGGCTACTCCCGGCGGTATACCGGCGGGCGCTTCTCCGCGAAGGCGCGGGCGCCCTCCTTCGCGTCGGCGGTGGAGAAGATGGGCCAGCCGCGCTCCAGTTCGGAGGCGAGGCCCTCTTCCTCGGTCATCTCCGCCGTCTCGTACACCGACGCCTTGACGGCCTCGACGGCCAGCGGCCCGCAGGCGTTGATCTGCTCGGCGATCTCCAGCGCCTTCACGAGCGCTTCGCCGTCGGGGACGACGTGCCCGATCAGCCCGACGGACCTCGCCTCCTCCGCGCTGTAGGAGCGCCCGGTGAGCAGCATCTCCAGCGCGTGCGTACGGGGGATCTGGCGCTGGAGGCGTACGGTCGAGCCGCCGATGGGGAAGAGGCCGCGGCGCACCTCGAAGAGCCCGAAGGTGGCGCTCTGCCCCGCGACCCTGATGTCGGTGCCCTGGAGCATCTCGGTGCCGCCCGCCACGCAGTGGCCCTCGACGGCGGCGATCAGCGGCTTGCGCGGCCTGTGGTGGCGCAGCATCGCCTTCCAGTGCAGGTCGGGGTCGGCCTTGAGACGGTCGCGGTACGGGTCCTCGTCGCCGCCGCCCGCCATGCCCTTGCCCGCGAGGGCCTTGAGGTCCATGCCCGCGCAGAAGGAGGCGCCCGCGCCGGTGAGGATCACCGAGCGGACGGTCTCGTCCGCGTCGGCCTCCAGCCAGCCGTCGTACAGGCCGACGAGCATGGGCAGGGACAGCGCGTTCCTGGCCCCGGGACGGTTCAGGGTGAGGACGAGGGTGGCTCCCACGCGCTCGGTCTTCAGATGTTCGGTGCCGCCCATGGCCGTGTCCTTCCGGTCCGCCGGTTCCAGACCTGGAACAGGTTGCAGTAGCGGGGGACCGACTTCAAGAGTTTTCTGACAGACAGTCAGATTTTCTTGCGGGGCCCCTTCCCGTCTTCCGCCGTCGGTGCTCTGATGACCGCCACGCGACACCGAGTCAGCGCGAACACACGCCGGGTCAGGAGGAGCGCCGTGGAGTACAACCTTGCCGACCTGTTCGAGTCGGTCGTCGACACCGTCCCGGACCGCGAGGCGCTGGTGTACCTGGACCACCCCGGTACCGGGGCCGAACGCCGCCTCAGCTACGCGGAACTGGACGCCGCGGCCAACCGGCTCGCCCACCACCTCGCCGAAAGCGGCATCGTCCCTGGCGAGCATGTGGGCCTGCACCTCTACAACGGCGTCGAGTACGTCCAGACGGTGCTGGCCTGCCTCAAGATCCGAGCGGTCCCCGTCAACGTCAACTACCGCTACGTCGAGGAGGAGCTGGCCTACCTCTACCGGGACGCGGATCTGGCGGCCCTCGTCTTCGACGGCGAGTTCACCGCACGGGTCGCCGCCGCACTCCCCAGCGCGCCCCTGCTGCGCCATCTGATCCGGGTGGGTGAGGCCGCCGCGGGGGCGCCCGTACCGCGCGTCGAGCCCGTGCCCTTCGAGCGGGCCGAGGCGTCGGGTTCACCCGACCGGGGCTTCCCGCCGCGCTCGGGCGACGACCAGCTCATCATCTACACCGGCGGCACCACCGGCATGCCCAAGGGCGTGATGTGGCGCTCCGAGGATCTCTTCTTCTCCGGGCTCGGCGGCGGCGCGCCCACGGGCGAGCCGGTCGCCAGGCCGGAGGAGCTGGCCGAGCGGGTCGCGGCGGGCGGCGAGGGGCTGGTCTTCTTCCCGACCCCGCCGCTGATGCACGGCACGTCCACGCTCACCACCTTCATCGGCCTGAACTACGGGCAGAAGATCGTCATCCACCGGAAGTTCGTGCCCGAGGAGGTCCTGCGCACCATCGAGCGCGAGCACGTCACCGCCGTCTCGCTGGTGGGGGACGCCATGCTGAGGCCGCTCGTCGACGCGCTGGCCGGGCCGCTCAAGGGCACCGACTGCTCCTCCCTGCTGGCGGTCTCCAGCTCGGGCGCTGTGCTCTCGGAGACGGTACGGGCGCAGTTCGCCGAACTCGTCCCGCACGCCGTCCTCATCAACAACTTCGGCTCCTCCGAGTCCGGCTTCAACGGCACCGCCACCCCCGACTCGGGCCCCGCGAAGGGCTTCCGTATCGCCACCAACTCCGGCACGGCCGTGGTCGATCCCGCGACGCTGCGGCCCGTCGAGCCCGGCGGTGAGGGCCGCATCGCGCTGCGCGGCCATGTGCCGCTGGGCTACTACAACGACCCCGTCAAGACCGCGGAGACGTTCTTCGAGGCGGACGGGGCGCGCTGGGTGATGCTCGGCGACATGGGCACCGTGGACGAGGAGGGCATCGTCACCGTCCTGGGCAGGGGCTCGCAGTGCATCAACACCGGGGGCGAGAAGGTCTACCCGGAAGAGGTCGAGCAGGCCCTCAAGTCACATCCGGACATCTACGACGCGCTGGTCGCGGGCGTTCCCGACGAGCGCTGGGGCAGCCGCGTCGCCGCTGTCGTCCAGATCCGCGAGGGCGCGCCCCGGCTCTCCGAGGACGAGGTGCGGGAGCACTGCCGCGCGCATCTCGCGGGCTACAAGATCCCCCGCACCGTCGTCCTCAGCGACCACATCCAGCGCTCCCCCAGCGGCAAGGCCGACTACCGGTGGGCGAAGGCGGTGGCGGAGAGGGCGCGCGACGATGCGTGACGGGCCCGGCGCGCCAGGTGGCCCGCCGGAGGCGCCGGACCCCTTCGCGCCCGCCAGGATCGGGCCGCTGACGCTGCGCAACCGGGTGCTGAAGGCGGCCACGTTCGAGGGACGTACCCCGCGCGGCCTGGTGAGCGAGGAGCTGATCGCCTTCCACCGTGCCGTCGCGGCCGGCGGCGCGGCGATGACCACCGTCGCCTACTGCGCCGTCGCGCCTGAGGGCCGCACCGAGCGGCGGCAGATCCATATGCGGCCCGAGGCCGCGCCGGGGCTGCGCGCGCTGACCGACGCCGTGCACGCCGAGGGGGCCGCCGTCTGCGCGCAGGTCGGGCACGCGGGCCCGGTCGCCGACGCGCGCTCCAACCGCCTGCCCGCGCTCTCCCCCGCACGCCGGATCAGTCCCCTCACGGGACTCGCGACGCGGGCAGCGACGGAGGACGACCTCGCGCGCGTGACGCGTCAGCACGCCGAGGCCGCGCTGCTGGCCGCGGAGTGCGGATTCGACGCCGTGGAGCTGCACTTCGGCCACAACTACCTGGTCAGCGCCTTTCTCAGCCCGCGTCTGAACCCGCGCGCCGACCGCTGGGGCGGCCCGCTGGAGAACCGCGCCCGACTGGCCCGGCAGATCGCGCGGGCCGTGCGGGAGCGGGTCGGCGAGCGGATCGCGGTGACCGCGAAGCTGAACATGCGGGACGGGGTGCGGGGCGGCCTGGAGGTGGCGGACGCGCTGCGGGTGGCGCTGCTGCTCCAGGACGACGGCTGCCTGGACGCGCTGGAGCTGACGGCTGGCAGCTCGCTGGCCAACCCCATGTACCTCTTCCGCGGGGACGCGCCCGTGAAGGAGTTCGCCGCGGTCTTTCCCCCTCCGGCCAGGCTCGGGGTCCGGCTGCTGGGGCGGTTCTTCCTGCGTACCTACCCGTACGAGGACTGCTACCTGCTCCCGCTGGCCCGGCGCTTCCGCGCCGCGCTCGACATGCCGCTCGTCCTGCTCGGCGGCATCACGGGAAGCGCCTCGCTGGCCCGCGCGATGGACGAGGGGTTCGAGTTCGCCGCGATGGGGCGGGCGCTGCTCATGGAACCTGGGCTGGTGTCCCGTATGCGCGAGGAGGCGGGAGCGGGTGGCTGTGGTGGGGTCCGTTCCGCGTGCGTCCACTGCAACAAGTGCGTGCCGACGATCTACAGCCGCAGCCGCTGCGTGCTGATGGATCCCTCGCCCTGAGCCGACGCGCCCCCGGCTCCCGGGGTTCCGGGGTCCAGGGGGCCGTCGGCCGGCCACGGCGTCAGACGATGACGTTCCCGTTGAAGACGCCGAGCTCCTCGCGGTACAGCTCGACCGGCACCCCGTTCGGGTCGCGCAGATACAGGCTCTCCTCCACGCCCCGGTCCGGGCCCGCGTAGCCGATGCCCGCCTCGTCGAGCGCCTTCCTGGCCGCCGCGTGCTGTGCGTCGTCCACCGAGAGCGCCAGGTGCTGGATGCCGCCGACGGTCTCCTCGAAGGGCGGGTGGTCGTGTCCGGGGAAGTCGAAGAACCCCAGCAGGTTGCCGTGTCCGATGTCGAAGAAGAAGTGGCTGGAACCGCTGTAGTCGCGGTTCTCCACGATCTCGACGAGCGGGAAGCCCAGCAGCTCCTGGTAGAAGCGGATGGTCTCCTCGACGTCCCGGCAGATGAACGCGACGTGGTGGACCCCGCGCGCCGTGGTCCGTGGGCGCCGGTCCCCCGCCAGCAGATAGCGGTTCCGCAGCTCGTCCCTGCGGACACGCAAGGCGTCCAGCTCCGCTCCTGTGGGCTCAGGCATTCCGTCTCCTCCGAGATTGATTCGCTCTTCAACAAGACTGCACCCTCGGAGTGCCTCCGGGCGAGAACGGCTCACCGCGCGCGTCACGTATCTTGAGGCCACGGCGGGGACGCGGGGCACAGGACGGCAGAGCGACAGAGCGACAAGGCGACAGGGCGAGAGCGCGAAGGGAGCGGCGCGGTGAAGGACGGCGACGAGGGCACGGGGCAGGCGGCCCGCCCCAAGCGGGCTGACGCCCGGCGCAACGAGGAGTCGCTGCTCGACGCGGCTGCCGCCGTCTTCGTCGCGTCGGGCGTCGAGGCGCCGGTGCGCGACATCGCGGCCAAGGCGGGCGTCGGGGTGGGCACGATCTACCGGCACTTCCCCACCCGCGCCGATCTCATCACCGCCGTCTACCAGCACCAGATCGACGCCTGCGCCGAGGCCGGGCCGCGGCTGCTGGAGACCAGCGCGACCCCGCACGCCGCGCTGGCCCGCTGGATCGACCTCTTCGTGGACTTCCTGGTCACCAAGCACGGGCTCGCCGCCGTGCTCCAGTCCGACAGCCCCGGCTTCGAGACGCTGCACTCCTCGTTCCTCGACCGCCTCGTGCCCGTCTGCTCCGAGCTCCTCGAAGCGGCGGCCGGGGCCGGTGAGATCCACTCCGACCTGGGGGCCTACGAGTTGATGCGCGGCGTCGGGAACCTGTGCATCGGCGCGGAGGGCGACTCCCGCTACGACGCCCGCCGTCTGGTCGCCCTCCTCATCGCCGGGCTACGGCAGCCACAGAGCTAGGGGGTGCCCGTAGCCCCGTCCGTCTCCGTGAGGAACGTGAGCACCGCCGAGGTGAACTCCTTCGGGCGGTCCTCGTGCACGAGGTGTCCGCCGTCCTCGATCGTGACGAGCCGCGCTTCGGGGATGCGCTCGGCCATCGCCACCAGGTCCTCCTGGGGCAGATGGCTGCTCGGGCCGCCGCCGATCAGCAGGGTGGGTGCGGTGATCGCGTCGAGCCGCTCCCACCAGGCCGGGTCGGGCGCGTTGCGCTGCCGTACGAACTGGGTCTTGACCTCCCAGTCGAACCGCGCGTCCCCCACGGGCGCCTCGGGCACCTCCAGCGGCGAGTCGGGGCGCCGCAGCGCGCCGGTCTCCTCCAGTACGAGGCGTTCGACGCGTTCCGGGTGGTGCTGGGCGAGGAGATAGGCGACGACCGAGCCGTAGGAGTGCCCTATGAGGACGACGCGCTCCAGCGCTAGCGCGTCGAGGAAGCCCAGCACGTCGTCCCGTACCTGTTCCAGACCGTACTCGCCCGGCCATTCGCTGCGGCCGTGGCCGCGCAGGTCCAGGGCGTAGAGGGGGTGGGAGGCGGCGAGCTGGGCGACGAGGGGGCCGCGCCAGTCCTCGCCGTCCTCGCCCAGACAGTGCAGCAGCACGACCGGGCTGCCCTCTCCCGTGCCCACGCCCCAGGAGCGGTAGGCGAGCTGGATGCCGTTCGCACGTACGGTGCGTACTTCATCAGTCATGCGGGCGACACTACTCTCCGTGTTTCGACTCCACCGGGCCTCTGGCCAGCTCGGAACGCCGGTAGGAGTACGCGAAGTACACGACGAGTCCGAGCGCGAACCAGACCGCGAAGCGTACCCACGTCTGCCACGCCAGGAACGTCGTCAGCCAGAGGGAGAAGACGACGCCGAGCGCGGGCACGACGGGCATGCCGGGGCAGCGGAAGGTGCGGGGCAGGTCCGGGCGGCGGTAGCGCAGCACGATGACGGCGACGCAGACCACGACGAACGCCAGCAGGATGCCGATGTTGGTGAGTTCGGCCGCCTCCTCGATCGGCAGGAAGCCCGCGATGAGGGCCGAGCCGACGCCGACGATCCAGGTGACGCGGGTGGGCACCCTGCGCGTGGGGTGGGTCTTCGCGAACCACTTCGGCAGCAGCCCGTCGCGGCTCATCGCGAACCACACGCGGGTGACCCCCAGCATGAAGGTGAACATCACGGTGAGGATGCCGATGATGGCGCCGACGGCGATGACGTCGGCGATGCCGCTCATGCCGATGGACTTGAAGGCCGTGGCGAAGCCGCTCTCCTTGTCGATGTCGGTGTAGTGCTGCATGCCGGTGAGGACCAGGCAGGCCAGCACGTACAGCACCATCGAGATGGCCAGCGAGTAGACGATGGCCTTGGGCATGTGGCGCTGCGAGTCGCGGGACTCCTCGGCCGCCGTGCTCATCGCGTCGTAGCCGAAGACGGCGAAGAAGACGGTGGCGGCCCCCGTGAACGCGCCGCCGACGCCGTACGGGAAGAACGGCTCCCAGTTCGCTGTCCTGACGTGGAAGAAGCCGACGACGATGACCAGCAGGACGACGAGGACCTTCAGGGCGACCACGACGGTCTCGAAGCGCGCGGCGCTCTTGATGCCGCGCGTCAGCAGGAACGCGATCAGCAGGCACAGCACGGCCGCGAACAGGTCCACCCGGTGGCCTTCGCCCGTGCCGGGCGCTCCGAGCATCCAGGCGGGCAGCTCGGCGCCCGCCGAGTCGACGAGGAACGCGAAGTAACCGGAGATCCCGATGGCGACGACGGCCACGATCGCCGTGTACTCCAGCAGCAGGTCCCAGCCGATGAACCAGCCGCCGATCTCGCCGAGCACCGCGTAGCCGTACGTGTAGGCCGACCCGGCCTTCGGGATGAGCCCGGCGAACTCCGCGTAGGACAGGGCCGCCGCCGCGCTGGCGATGCCCGCGATGAGGAAGGAGACCAGGACGGCCGGGCCCGCCTTGCCGTTGGCGACGGTGCCCGCGAGGGTGAAGATGCCCGCGCCGATGATGCCGCCGACGCCGATGGCGGTCAGGTGCCAGAGGCCGAGCACGCGGGTGAGCTGTTCGCCCGAGCCGCCCTCGGACTCCTCGATGTGCTCGATGGGCTTACGGCGCAGTACGCCCTGCCCGCTCCAGAGTCCGGCCATGGGGGACCTCTCCCTCTGCGTGCTTCCCGCCGCGCTGCTGACGCCGATCACGCGGTCACGCGCTCTGTGACGACTCGGATCAGTGGGTCATCTTGGACCCGGGCGGCGGGGCGGGGGAAGAAGCCGCACGGGACCTCTTCCCCGTATCCCCCGTACGGGTCGTCACAGCGGGCGTTCCCTGCCCTCCCAGTACGGGGCGCGCAGCCGCCGCTTGTAGAGCTTGCCGTTGGGGTCGCGCGGCATCTCGGTGACGAAGTCGACGGACTTCGGGCGCTTGTAGCCCGCCAGGCGCTGGGCGCAGTGGTCCAGGACGGCGCGTTCCAGTCCGGGCCCCGCCTCGTGGCCCGGCGCGGGCTCGACGACCGCCTTGACCTCCTCGCCCCAGTCGTCGTGCGGGATGCCGAAGGCCGCCGCGTCGGCGACGGCGGGGTGCGTCAGCAGCTCGGACTCGATCTCGGCGGGGTAGATGTTCACGCCGCCCGAGATGATCATGTCGATCTTGCGGTCGCGGAGGAAGAGATAGCCGTCCTCGTCGAGGAAGCCGAGGTCCCCGACGGTGAAGAAGTCCCCGATCCGGTTCTTCCGCGTCTTGCCCTCGTCCTTGTGGTACGAGAAACCGCCCGTGCTCATCTTCATGTAGACGGTGCCCAGTTCGCCGGGCGGGAGCCGGTTGCCCTCGTCGTCGAAGACGGCCAGCTCGCTGATGGGCCAGGGGCGGCCCACGGTGCCTGGCTTCTTCAGCCAGTCCTCGGCCGTCGCGAAGGCGCCGCCGCCCTCACTGGCCGCGTAGTACTCCTCGACGCAGTGCCCCCACCACTCGATCATCGCCCGCTTGACGTGGTCGGGGCAGGGGGCCGCCCCGTGGATGGCGTGCCGCATGGAGGAGACGTCGTAGGCGGCCCGCGTCTCCTCGGGGAGTGCGAGGAGGCGGTGGAACTGGGTGGGGACCATGTGCGTGTGCGTGCAGCGGTGCGCGTCGATGAGGCGGAGCATCTCCTCGGGCTGCCACTTGTCCATCACCACGAGACGGTGGCCGATGTGCAGGGCCGCGCCCGCGAACTGGAGCACGGCCGTGTGGTAGAGCGGCGAGCAGACGAGGTGCACGTTGTCGTCGAAGGGCTTGATGCCGAAGATGCCGAGGAAGCCGCCGAGATAGGTCTCCTCCGGTTCCTTGCCGGACAGCGGGCGGCGGATGCCGCGCGGACGGCCCGTCGTGCCCGAGGTGTAGTTCATGACCCAGCCGCTGGTGCGGTCCCGGGGCGGCTCGGACGGCTGGCCCTTCAGGAGTTCGCCGTACGGCCTGAACCCGGCGGGCGCGGTGGAGCCGGACCCTGGCCCGGCGCTCTCCGCGACGCCGAAGCGGCCCGACGACGGCAGCCCGGCCTCATCGGCCGCGGCAGCAGCGGCCTCCGCGAACCGCTCGTGCGCGATCAGCACCTTGGCGCCCGAGTCCGCCACGATCCAGGCGATCTCGGGGGCGACGAGGTGGTGGTTGACGGGCACCATGTAGAAGCCCGCCTGGGAGGCGGCCAGATAGGCGGTGAGGAACTCCACCCCGTTGGGCAGCACGACCGCGAACGCGTCGCCCGGTTTCAGGCCCGCCGCGCGCAGCCCGCCGACCAGGCGGTTGCAGTCGGCGTGCAGGCGCTCTGCGCTCCACTCCTCCCCGTCGGGCGCGACGAGCACGACGCGCCCGGGATCCTGCGCTGCCTGGGCCCAGAAGCCGTTCGGCGGCTGTGACATGGCGGGGAACCTCCTCGGGCTCTGCGGACTGGTGACGGGTGCTGCGGACGAGGCGGGCCGGTGGGGCCTGTGGGCTCGTCGGGCCCGGCGCACCTGGCGGGCCCTTCGGCACCGGGCCCGCCAGGTGCCGTCGGCCTCGGATCAGGCGGTCTCGGATCAGGCGGTCTCGGATCAGGCGGTCTCGGATCAGGCGGTCTCGGGTCAGGCGCTTCCGGCGATGCGGTCGAGCCGGTCGATGGCGCGCTCGAAGCCGCGCGTGAGGTCGTCGAAGACGGCCTGGACGCTGCGCTCGGAGTTCATGGAGCCGACGATCTGGCCCACGGGCGTGCCGAGCAGTGCCTCGGTCTCGTGGTGCTGGATACGGGAGTTGGCCTCGGCCACCAGCAGCCCCTGGAGCGGCATCGGCAGCGTCCCCGGGCCCTCCGGGTCGTCCCAGGCGTCGGTCCACTCGGTGCGCAACTGCCGCGCGGGCTTCCCCGTCAGCGCACGGGAGCGCACGGTGTCGCCGGAGCCCGCCGCCAGCAGCTTCTCGGTGAGCCTGCGCGAGTGCATCTCGGCCTCGTGCGTGGTGAGCCAGACCGAACCCAGCCAGGCGCCCTGCGCGCCGAGGGCCAGCGCGGCGGCGATCTGCTCGCCGCTGCCGATGCCGCCCGCGGCGAGGACGGGCAGCGGGTCCACCGCGCGGACCACCTCGGGGGTCAGCACCATGGAGGCGATCTCTCCCGTGTGGCCGCCCGCCTCGTAGCCCTGCGCGACGACGATGTCGATGCCCGCCTCCTTGTGCCGCTGCGCGTGCCGTGCGCTGCCCGCGAGCGCGGCGACGGGGATGCCGCGGCCGTGCGCCCGCTCGATGACGTCAGGGGGCGGGGAGCCGAGCGCGTTGGCGAGCAGCTTGACGGGGTAGTCGAAGGCGACGTCGAGCTGTGTGCGGGCGACGCTCTCCATCCAGCCCGTGATGCGCCAGCCGCCCTTCTCCCCCTCGGGCAGCTCGGGGACCTCGTGGCGGGCGAGGAGGTCGCGCACGTACTGGCGGTGCCCCTCCGGGATCATCGCCTCGACCTCGGCCTCCGTCACCCCCTCGACCTTCTTGTGGGGCATGACGACGTCGAGGCCGTAGGGCAGCCCGTCGGTGTGCGCCTGCACCCAGTCCAGATCGCGTTTCAGCTCGTCCCCCGCGGCGTAGCGCACCGCCCCGAGCACGCCGAACCCGCCCGCCCTGGTGATCGCGGCGGCGACGGCGGGGAACGGCGTGAAGCCGAAGACGGCGTGCTCGACACCCAGCTTCCTGCTCAACTCCGTCTGCATGGGCGCAGGATGCCGCAGCGGGGCGTACGAGGGAAGAGATTTTCTGATGCAGCGTCAGTTTTCCCGGGGAACGTTCCCCGGGGACGTTCCCGGAGCCACCGCCGCCACCGTCACACGACGTCCCTCGCGTGCCGCGTGTCCCTCTCCAGCACCGCCATGGCGGCGTTGTGGCCCGGTACGCCGCTCACTCCGCCGCCGCGCACAGCCCCGGCGCCGCACAGCAGCACGTTCGGGTGGTCCGTCGCCACGCCCCAGCGCCGCGCCTCGGGGGAAGGGCCCGCGTCGCCCCGGCCCCGGCCCTGGTCCTCGCCGTACGCCGGGCCCGCGTCCTCCAGGTACGGGAAGGACAGGTCGCCGTGGAAGATGTGCCCGCCGGGCAGGCGGAGTTCGCGCTCCAGGTCGTGCGGGGTCTTCGCCTCGACGCACGGTCTGCCGTCGGCGTCCCTGGCCAGGCAGTCGGCGATCGGCTCGGCGAGGTGCGTGTCGAGCTGCGCGAGGGTGGCGGCGAGGTACTCGTCGCGGACCGCAGCGCTGTCGCGGATCCCGTCCCGTCCCCCGTCGCGCCCTGTGAACCCGCGTTCCGGGGCGAGCAGCCCGAACAGCGTCAGCGTCTGGTACCCCTGCTCTGCCAGCTCGGTACCGAGGATCGAGGGGTCGGTGAGGGAGTGGCAGTACAGCTCTGAGGGCGGGGTGCGGGGCAGTCCGCCGTCGTACGCCTGCCGGTACGCCGTCTCCAGCTCCCCGTACCCCTCGGCCACATGGAACGTGCCCGCGAACGCCTCGTCGGCCGTCACCTCGGGGTCCTTCAGCCTGGGCAGCCGGCGCAGCAGCATGTTCACCTTGAGCTGGGAGCCCTCGGCAGGTGCCGGGCCGTCCTCGTCGAGAAGCGCGGCGAGGGCCTGCGGCGAGGCGTTCACCAGCACGTCCCGCGTCGGCACCATGTCCTCGCGCTCTGCGGTGCGGAAGTGCACCTGCGCCGTGCGGCCGTCCGTCTCGACGCGGTGCGCCTGGTGCCCGGTGGCGATCTCGGCGCCCGCCGCGCGTGCCGCGTCCGCGAGCGCGTCGGTGAGCGCGCCCATGCCGCCCACCGGTACATCCCAGTCGCCGGTGCCGCCGCCGATCACGTGGTAGAGGAAGCAGCGGTTCTGGAGGAGCGACGGGTCGTGTGCGTGGCTGAAGGTGCCGATCAGGGCGTCGGTGAGCACGACGCCCCGTACGAGGTCGTCGGCGAAGTGCTCCTCGATCGTCTCCCCGAGCGGGCGCGTGAACAGCGCCCGCCACGCGGCGTCGTCGTCCACACGCGCCCGCAGTTCGGCCCGCGTGGGAAGGGGCTCGGTGAGGGTGGGGAAGACGCGTTCGGCGACGTGCCGAGCCCGCGCGTAGAAGCGCTGCCACGCCTCGAACTCCCGGCCCCCGCCGGTCAGCCGCGCGAAGGACTCCCGCGTACGGGCCTCGGCCCGGCTCCCCTCGCCGCCCACCAGCAGCCCGGTCGGGCGCCCGTCGCGCACGGTCGGCGTGTACGAGGACACCCCGCGCCCGCGCACGGCGAACCGCAGCCCGAGATCCTCGGTGATCCGCCGTGGCAGCAGGCTGACGAGGTACGAGTAGCGCGACAGCCTGGCCTCGACCCCGGCGAAGGGCCGCGTGGAGACGGCGGCGCCCCCGGTGTGCGCCAGCCGTTCGAGGACGAGGACGCGGCGTCCCGCGCGAGCGAGGTAGGCGGCGGCGACGAGGCCGTTGTGTCCGCCGCCGACGATGACGGTGTCGTACGAGGCACGGTGTGGCATGACCCTTGCTAACACGGCCCCGCGGGTCCGGCCCAGCCCGTAGGCACCCGCCCCACGCCACCGGGCGCGCCACTCCCCCGTGTGGCGGTACGTCGGCGTCACGGGCGTTCCCTGGACGATGATCTCGCCGGTACCGGCCGCTGTACGCGGAGCGGGGCGACCGTCAGGCCGTGTTCCGGGGAGCGGGTGAGTCCTGGGCTGACAGCTCTTCGGCCAGCTCCCAACAGCGCAGACGGGCCGGGGAGACGTCGTAGGGCATCTTGCCGACGGCTTCGAACGCGCTCATGGAGCCGGCCTCCCGCCTGCCGGAGCCGTCCCCGTCCCCGTACTCGCCGCCGTCGTCGTCGGCAGGGTGCGAGGCGTCCCAGGCGTCGAAGAGGGCATCGTCTTCCTCATCCAGGCCGGACTCCTTCATGACGGCCTGTAGCGCGCTCTCGAAGGCGTGCCGCTCGAAGGCCACTTGAGCCACCCGTGGGTCGTCGACGGCGACGCTGTCGTCGAGTGCCTCCTCGGCTTCATCGACGCGGTCGGATTCCTCCCGCAGAGCGGGATGCGTGGCCAGGGTGATGAAGCGGCCGGCCTGGACGGCCGCGCCGAGCGGGCCGAAGATCCGCTCGGTGACCAGCAGACTGTCCAGGTCCGCCTGCCGCAGGGAGCCCTCAGGCAGACCCTTGAGGCGTTCGGTGACGAAGCCCGAGAGCAGGCCCATCCGGCTGCCCTCGGTGCGCATCCGCCGCACGGCGGTCCGTTGCCGCCGCAGTTCCGCCTCCTGCTCCGCGAGGGTCTCCTCCAGCCGCTCCAGGATGTCCGCGATGCCGTCTCCGCTGTCCGCACCGGCGGAAACCGTGCCGGTGGTGAAGGCGTCACGGATGTCGTCCAGGGCGATCCCGGCGTCGGCCGCCTTGCGGATCCACAGCAGGCGGATCATGTCCTCGTACCCATAGCGGCGGCGGTCGTCGCCGCCCCGCTCGGGCTCGGGGAGCAGGCCGATCTCGTGGTAATGGCGAATCGCCCGTGGCGTGCTGCCCGCGAAGGCCGCCGCGTCACCGATCTTGACCTGGCGGGGTGGCACGAAAGACGGATGCATGAGCGGGGACCTTTCCGCAACGGGACGGGACGTGGGTCCACGGGACCACATGCCGCTACGGAAGGTGCAACCCCCCGCACAGCGCCCCGCGCCCGTGCCGGGTGCCTGGAAACGGCCTAGCCGCGCCGCGTCGCGACGCGGCGGTAGAGGGCGACCGCCTCGCCCGCGCGGCCGAGCTGTTCGAGGCAGTGGGCCTCGTCGATCCTGCTGGCGAGCGTGTCCGGATGCTCGCCGCCCAGTACCCGTTCACGCGCCGACGCCACCTGCCGGTACACCTCCAGTGCTTCGGCCCAGCGCCCGAGCCAGCCCAGGCCGACGGCGATCTCGCGGCGGCTGACGAGCGTGTCGGGGTGGTCGCGGCCCAGGACGCGTTCCCTCATCGCGCAGACCTCGCGCGAGGTGGCCAGCGCTTCCTCCCAGCGGCCCAGCCGCCCGAGGTTGACGCCCAGGCCGTGCCGTGCGCGCAAGGTCTCCGGGTCCGTGGGGCCCTGGGCCCTGGCGCGCGCGGACACCAGATCGCGGTACACCTCCAGCGCCTCGGCCGAGCGCCCGAGCTTGCCCAGGCCCACGCCGCTCTCGTAGCGCGCGGCGAGCGTGTCCGGGTGGTCCGGGCCCAGGACGCGGGAGCGGATCGCGGCGACGTCGCGGTAGATGTCCAGGGCCTCTTCCCAGCGGCCCAGCCGTCCCAGCGCGTACGCGACCTCGTAGCGGGTGACCAGCGTGTCCGGGTGCTCGGCGCCCAGGACGCGGACGCGGGCCTCGGCGACCTCGCGGGCCATGCGGTAGGAGTCCTCCAGCCTGCCGAGGCGACTGAGGTTGAAGGCGAGGTTGTGGCGGCAGCGCAGGGTGTCCGGGTGGCCCCGTCCCATCGTGCGCTCGCGGACGGCCAGCACCGCCGTGTACACCTGGTGCGCCTTCAGATGGCGCCCCAACTGGCCCAGTACGTAGGCCGACTCCTGGCACGCCGCCAGCGTGTCCGGGTGCTCGGCGCCCAGGGTTCGCTCGCGGCCGGCGGCGACCCGCTCGTACTCGGCCAGCGCCGCCGCGTGCTGTCCGAGGCGGCAGAGGGTGAAGCCGACCTCGTAGCGGCTGGCGAGGGTGTCGGGGTGGTCGGGGCCCAGCGCGCGTTCGCGTTCGGCGGCGACCGCGCGGTGCACCTCGCCCGCCTCCTCCCAGCGGCCGAGACGGCCGAGGCTCAGCCCGGCGTTGTGGCGGCTGGCGAGGACGGCGAGCAGTTCGGGCGAGGGCGTCGGGCGCTCCCCTGCCTCGTCGGTCTCCGGCTTCCCCGCCTCGTGCGCGGCGCCGCCGCTCCCCCGTGGGTCCCCGGCCGGAGGCTCACCGGGCTGACCGGGCTGCCCCGGGTGGACGACGAGGGGCGGCTGGGTCGGCCCCGTCAGACCGTTCCACCGGCCGGTGAGCGCGGCCGGCGGCTCGGGCGGCGTGGCCGTGCGCACCGACCACGATCCGGTGGCCGTCGCGCCCGCGCCCTCGCCCATGCCCTGTGTCCAGGACGGCAGCCGCTGAGGCGGCCTGCGCGAGGGCGGCCGTGCGCCCACGCCGGACGACGTGCCGGGCGCGCCCGCGACGCCGGAAGCACCGGAGCCACCGGAGCCCTCGGCCCCCGTCGCCCCGCCGGGCTCGCCCGCCCCGCGTACGGCCTCCAGCGCGCCCCACAGGTGTGCCGCGCTCGAAGGCCGCTCCTCGGGTTCCTTGGCGAGCAGCCCCAGGATGACCCGCTCCAGGGGCTGCGGCACCTCGGGCCTGTGGCTGCTGGGCGGCTCTGGCACGGTGTCGCGGTGGCCGACGAGGACCGCCCAGGCGTCGCCGTGGTCGAAGGGGGGCACGCCTGTGGTCAGTTCGTACAGCACGCAGCCCAGCGAGTAGAGGTCGCTGCGGTGGTCCACCGCGTTGCCCGCGATCTGCTCGGGCGACATGTAGTGCGGTGTGCCCATGGCGATGCCGCCGCCGGTGAGCTTGGCCGTGAAGCCGATGTCGTGCGCGAGGCGCGCGATGCCGAAGTCGCAGATCTTGACCGTGCCGTCGCCGGTGCGCATCACGTTGGCGGGCTTCAGGTCACGGTGGACGATGCCCTGGTCGTGGGTGTACGCGAGGGCCGCCGCCACCTGGCCCGCGATGTCCACGACATCGGGCACGGGCAGCGGCTGCCGCTTGTTCTCGTCCAGCAACTGGCTGAGATTGCGCCCGTCGAGCAGCTCCATGACGAGATAGAGCAGCCCTTCGTGCTCGCCGAAGTCGTGCACGACGGTCACACCCCGGTGCTGGAGCGAAGCGGCGACCCGCGCCTCGCGCCGGAAGCGCTCGCGCAGCACGCGCATGAACGAGCGGTCGCTCTGGTTCCCCGTGGGCTTGAGGCACTTGACGGCCACCCGTCGGCCCAGTGACTCGTCGCGCGCCCGCCACACTTCGCCCATGCCCCCGCGCCCGATGAGTTCGAGCAGCCGGTAACGGCCGTGGATGAGCGTGGATTCCGCCATCGCCTGATGTCGCCCCCGTCGTCAGTGCGGCCCTCCCCCTGCCCGCCCAGTATGGCTGCCGCGATCCTCCGTGTGTATGCCGGAAGTCGGCACCGTGCGACGGATGACGGCGTATGGCGCGATACGGACGGGAGGCGCGGGCGCGCTCAGCGCCGGACCCGGGGCATGCCCAGGCCGATCCAGGAGATGATCTCGCGCTGGATCTCGTTGTTGCCGCCGCCGAAGGTGAAGATCACGGCGCTGCGGTAGCCGCGCTCCAGCTCGCCCCTGAGAACCGCGCCCGCCGAGCCCTCCTTAAGGGGTCCGGCCGCGGCGGCGATCTCCATCAGCCAGGCGTAGGCGTCACGGCGGGCCTCGGAGCCGTAGACCTTGACGGCCGAGGCGTCCTGCGGGGTCAGGGTGCCCTTGTCGAGGGCGTCGACCATCTGCCAGTTGAGCAGCTTCATGGCGTCGAGCCTGGTGTGCGTGCGGGCGAGCAGGGAGCGCACCCAGCCGAGGTCGACGACGCGGCGCCCGTCGCTCAGCTTCGTCTCCGCCGCCCAGCGCCGCACGTCGTGGAAGGCGCGGATCGCCATGGTGCCGTGGGCCGCCAGCGTCACCCGTTCGTGGTTGAGCTGCGTGGTGATGAGGCGCCAGCCCGCGTTCTCCTCGCCGACGCGCCGGGTGACGGGGACGCGGACGTTCTCGTAGTAGCTGGCCGTCGTGTCGTGGGAGGCGAGGGTGTTGATGAGGGTGCAGGAGTAGCCGGGGTCGGACGTCGGCACGAGGAGCAGGGTGATGCCCTTGTGCGGTTTGGCCTCCGGATCGGTGCGGACGGCGAGCCAGACCCAGTCGGCGGTGTCGCCGTTGGTGGTCCAGATCTTCTGCCCGTTGACGACGTACTCGTCCCCGTCACGCACGGCGCGTGTCTTCAGCGCGGCCAGGTCGGTGCCCGCGTCGGGCTCGCTGTAGCCGATGGCGAAGTCGATCTCACCGGAGAGCACGCGGGGCAGGAAGTACGCCTTCTGCTCCTCGGTGCCGAACTGCATGATCGTGGGCCCGACCGTGTTGAGCGCCATCAGCGGGAGCGGGACGCCCGCCTGGGCCGCCTCGTCGAAGAAGATGAACTGCTCCATGGCGCTCATTCCCCGGCCGCCGTACTCGGTGGGCCAGCCCACGCCCAGCCAGCCGTCGCTCCCGAGACGGCGCACGGTCTCGCGGTAGAAGCGCTTCTGCGCCGCGGGATCGTCGTAGCGGGCGTAGGCGTTGTCGGGCACGAGCCCGGCGAAGTAGCCGCGCAGTTCGGTGCGCAGCCGCTGCTGCTCCGGCGTGTATTCGAGGTGCACGGTGCCCCTACCCTTCGACGGCTGAGGGCGGTGACCGCTCCGGCGTCTCCTGCGTCGCGTCCACCGCTTCCGGCGGCGCACACCGTAGAACGTGTTCCACCACAAGGGAATGCCGACGACCGGGGAATGGTGGCCTGGATGCGCTGACCAGGGGTCAGTGCGCGGGCGGGGCCCAGTTGTTGGGGCAGGCGCGGGTCGCGGAGCCGTAGACGTAGTCGACGAAGTTGCGCAGGTCCTGGACCCACAGCCTCATGTCGTGGCCGCCGGAGCCCGTGCAGTAGCGGTGGGTGACGCCACGGTCGAGGAGCGGCTGGTGCAGTGCCTGGTTCCAGCCGTACACGTCCGTCTCGCCCGTGCCCGCGTAGAGCGCGAGCCTGCCGTCGTACGCGCGGTACGAGGCGGCGCTGCCCGCCACCTGTACGGGATTGAAGGCCGCCCAGTCCGACGGGGGCCCGAACACGGTGGACATGCGGTAGGCCGTGCCGCCGGTGACCCGGTAGGTGCCGTCGAGCAGGCCCGTCGTCGCGAACGAGGCGCCGTAGACCCACATGGAGTCGTCGACGATGCGCTGCGCGTCGGCGGGCCGGATGTCGGTGCCGCCGGAGAAGGAGCCGATCGCGGAGAACAGGTCGCTGTGCGTCGCGCCGTACTTCAGCGCGCCGAGCCCGCCCATGGAGGCACCGGCGATGGCACGGCCCGAACGCCCGTCCCTGGTACCGAAGTTGGCGTCGATCCACGGCAGAAGCTGACGGATGTGGAAGGTCTCCCACTGGGGCGCGAAGTTGCCGTCGGTGTGCCCCTTCCAGTCGCTGTACCAGCCCGCCCTGCCACCCTCTGGCATCACGACGATGCCCTGGAACGCCGTGCCCCTGAGCGTCTCGGCGATGTCGCCGCCGCCCGGCTCCGACCACTGCCCGACGTCGGCCGCGCCGCCGTGCAGCAGATACAGCACGGGGTAGTCCCCGGCCGGGTCGTAGTCGGCGGGGAGGAGGACGCGGGCCTTCACGGGCTTGCGCACCGGGTCGATGGAGGGCTGCCCCGGACCGGCCGCCCGGTAGACGGCGTCGGTGCGGAAGGTGGCCTCGCCGAGGCGCCCTCCGTGGCCCGGCACCTCGGACCAGGACAGCAGGTCGAGGCCGTGCGAGTCGGGGGCTGGCAGCGGCGGGAGCGCGGCGGCGGCGGCGCTCGCCTGCTGCCCCGGCAGCCCGGCGAGGACCAGGCCGACGGCGAGTGCGACGGCGGCGGACCAGGCGCGGACGGTCAGCGGGCGGCGACGGGACACGGTGCGCCCGTGGTGGTCGGCATGGTGTAGCTGCCAGGGTCTGCACGCGGTGGCGCGCTTCGCGGACGGACGCATGACGTCTCCTTCACTGGTCCCTCGCTGGCGCCCGACGGGCCCGCCCCGGCCGGTACCGCGAGGACGGGCCCGCTGAGCTGGGCCGGTTTGAGGGGACCGTAGGCCGGACCCGCGCGCCCCCGCATCCAGCGGACGGTGGGTCCGGCGGGCACGGCGGATGGAACCAGCGGGGTAGCCGCGTCGCACCAGCGCGGTAGGCGGCGACGGGGCCCGGGGGCCGGCTCCGGGGTGGGCGCGGGATGGCACCCGCCCCGTCACGCCCTGGCCTGGAGGTAGGGGCCCGGCCCCTTCAGGGTGCGGTGGATGGGCGCGGTCGCCGTGTGGCGCAGGCCGGGCAGCTTCGCCACCGACTCGGTGAGGTAGCGGTAGAAGAGCGGGGCGCTCGGGACGTCGACGCTCGCGAAGAGATTGGCCGTGCCCGTCACGGCGGCGGCGAAGGCCACCTCGGGGTGCGCGGCGAGCGCGGCGCCCGCTTCGGCGAGGCGAGCGGGGTCGATCTCCAGCCACAGTACGGCCCGGAAGTCCCGGTGGAGGACGTCCGGATGGTATTCGACGTCGAAGTAGAGGACGCCGCTCGTCCTGAGTTCCGTGATGCGGCGGCGCACCGTCGACGGCGACAGGCCCGTCGCGGCGGCCAGTTCGCCGGGGGCCGCCCTCCCGTCGCGCGCCAGCAGGTCGAGCAGCAGCCGGTCGCCGTCGTCCAGCACCACGGGTGACGCGGCCTCCGCCACCCGCTCGGGCGTCTCCGGGAAGGCGAGCAGCGCGACCTGCTCGGGTGTCAGCGGTCCGCGCTTGGTGAGCGGGCTCAGGTCCTGGCCGAAGTAGACGTGCAGCAGGCAGTGCGCCGACACGTCGACGACCTGGGGCGTACGGGGCAGTTTCTCCAGCAGCAGGGTCTCCTCCAGGCCAGGGCCGCGGGTCCGCACCGAGCAGTTGATCTCCGTGCCGCCCGAGCTGAGGTTGACCCACGTCGTGTCCGTACGCCGCGCCATCGCAGCGCCGATGGAGAGCGCCGCGTCGGGCGCGCACCGCACGCGGACGGTCCACACCGTGTCCCCCAGCCGCAGCGGGTCGGTCAGGCCCAGGACCCGCAGCTTCCCGGCGGAACGCAGCCGCGCCCAGCGGCGCGCCGCGGTCTGGTCGGACACGCCGAGGGCCTCGGCGATCTCCCGGAACGAGGCGCGGCCGTTGATCTGGAGCGCGTGCGCGAGCGCGGTGTCCTCGTCGGACAGCCCACGGACCACGGAGCGACCGGTACCGGTGTCGAGATACGTCTTCATGAACCCGATTCTGTCGGATCCGCGCACGAGTCCCACTCTGGCTCAGCGAAACGCCCGCCGACTGCTCACACTCGCCGGAGAAAACACACCAGGGCGCACCACGTCCGCCGCACCGGTCCCGTAAGAGCCCGGTCCCGGACAGCGCGCCCGACTCGAACGGAGAACCCGATATGCGCAAGTGGTGGCCCCTGCTGGCGGTCTGCCTGGGCGCCTTCATCCTGCTGGTCGACGTGACCATCGTGAACGTGGCACTGCCCCGCATGGCCGACGACCTCGACGCGTCCTTCACCTCGCTGCAATGGGTGATCAACGGCTACACCCTCGCCCTCGCGGCGCTGCTCCTGGCCTCCGGCTCCCTGGCCGACCGGTTCGGGCACCGGCGGCTCTACGTCTACGGGCTGGGCCTGTTCGCGCTGGCCTCCGCCGTGTGCGGTCTCGCACCCTCCGCCGAGGTGCTGATCGCCGCACGCGTGGTGCAGGGCGTCGGGGGCGCCGCCATGTTCGCCACGGCACCCGCGCTGCTGCTCTCCTCCTACCAGGGCAGGGACCGGGGAACCGCGTTCGGCGTGTGGGGCGCGGCCAACGGCGCCGCAGCGGCGGCGGGCCCCCTGCTCGGAGGGCTGCTCACCGAGCACCTGAGCTGGCCCGCGATCTTCTGGGTCAATCTGCCCATCGCCGCCGTCGCCATCGCGATGACGCTGCGGGTGATCCGCGCGGACCGGCCCGCGGCCGTACCCGGTGCGGGCGGCGCGGACGGCGCGGGCGCACCTGCCCGTATCGACGTACCGGGCGCGGCGGCCTTCACCGTCGCCGCCGGTGCGCTCACCTACGGGCTCATCCGCGGCGGGGATGCGGGCTGGTCCTCGTCCCTCACCCTGTGCGCCTTCGCCGTCAGCGCACTGGCGCTCGCGGTGTTCGCCGTCGTCGAGCACCGCACGGCGCGGCGCGGCGGTGCGCCGATGCTGGACCTGGCGCTGCTGCGCCGCCCGTCGTTCGCCGGGCTGATGGCGGGGGCGCTGCTGCTCCAAGGCGGCGCGTTCGGCTGCCTGGTGCTCGTCTCGCTGTGGCTCCAGTCCGTACTGGACCTCACCCCTGTCGCGGCGGGCCTCGCCCTGACCCCGCTGGCCGGGGCCTCGTTCCTCGTCGCCGCCGTGTCGGGGCGGCACATCCAGCGGCTCGCGCCGCGCCTGCCGATCGGCCTGGGCCTGCTGTGCGTCGCGGCGGGGATGCTGCTGCTGCGTGCGGGGATGTCGGCCGACGCGGGCTGGGCTTCCCTGACGGGCGGCCTGGTGGTCACGGGTGTCGGCGTGGGCCTGGCCACGCCCGTGCTGGTCTCGGCCGCCACCTCCACCGTGCCGCCGCGACGCGCTGGCATGGCGGGCGGCGCGGTCAACACCTTCCGGCAGCTCGGCATGACCCTGGCCATCGCGGTCCTCGGCGCGGTCTTCACCAGCCGGACGGCCACCGCGCTCGCCGGGCCCGGCACGGTGCCCGACCCGGACCGGGGTGCCGCCGCGCTGGCCGCGGGCCAGGCGGGGCGCCTGCTGGAGGCGGCGCCTCCGGCGCACCGCGACGCCGCCCGCCACCTGGTGCACCAGGCGTTCGCCGCCGGGCTCGACCGCGTCTTCCTGCTGGCGGGCCTCGCGGCGGCCGTCGGCGGGGTACTGGTGCTGGCGCTCGTACGGCCTTCGGGCCGGGCGTCGGACCCGCCGTCGGACAGGACCGCGTCCACGGGAGCGCCCGGAGAGACGTCCGGTGCGACCCCCGGGGCCGACGGCGCAGCCGTCACCCCGAAGAGCGGCGACCAGCAGGACCCGGGCCGACGCCGGGTATCCTCGGGAGTGTGAACCGGCAGGCGCCGGGCGGCCGGTTCACCGGGGCAGGGGGGAAGGTCAGCGGGCCGGGGGCGGTGGCCTCCGCCGGGACACCGGAGCCGCCCCCGCCCCCGCCCCCGGCCCCCGGCAGCCGCTTCGCCCCGTGAACGGCGGCGCTGATCCGGACAGCGAGCTCTGCCGTCATGGCGCCGGACCTGCCGGTGACGGGGGCTTCACCGTTCGCCGGGGGCACCCGTGTCCGGGTCGCCGTCCGCGCGCGTCAGTACAGCGCCGGTGACGAGGTCGAAGAGGTGGCTGGCGCGGGGTGCGAGTGTGGGTTGATCGCCGACCCACGCGAGCATCGCGATCAGGGCGAAGAGGTCATCGCCGTCGATGTCGTTCCGGGCCGCGCCTGTGGCCTGAGCCCGGGTGAGAAGCCGGGCACCGGCCGCGCGCAGGGTGACGCACGAGGCATGCAGGGCGGAATCGGGGTCCTCGATGGCCGCGGCCATCAGTACGGTCACCCCTCGGTACTCGGTCGTCCAGGCGACGCAGTCGCGCACCCAAGAGACGAGAGCGTCCTCGGCCGTGTGCGCCGTCTCAAGCTCGCTCGCCCTGGTCGTCAGGTCACCGAAGCTCGCGTGGAGCAGGCCCTCCAGGAGCGCCTCGCGCGTCGGGAAGTGCCGCAGCAGCGTCGCGAGGCCGACACCGGCTCTGCGCGCGATGTCGCGCATCGACACGTCGATGCCCTGCTCGGCGATGACGGGACCCGCCACGGCGAGCAGATGGTCGCGGTTTCTCTGCGCGTCGACTCGCATCGGTCTCCTCACTTGACTAAGTGGACCACTGATCCATATATTCGGATCAGTGAACCACTTACGTGGACCACTGATCCGAATGAGCGTATACCGTGCCACAGCCAGGAGGAACACGATGCCGGCCCGCATGATGAAAGCGATCCAGCTGCACGAGTTCGGCGGCCCCGAGGTGCTGCGTCACGAGGAGATCCCCGTTCCCGAACCGGCCTCGGGCGAGGTACTCGTCCGCGTGAGGGCCGTCGGTCTCAACCCGCCCGACTGGTACGTACGCGAGGGCATGCCCGGCATCCCTCCCGAGTTCAAGCCCCCGTTCGACCTGCCCCTGATCCCGGGGACCGACGTCTCGGGTGTCGTGGAAGCCGTCGCCGCCGATGTCACCGGCTTCACAGCCGGGGACGAGGTGGTGGGGCTGCTGCGCTTTCCCGGCCTGATGCAGAGCGGCGCGTACGCCGAGTACGTCACCGCACCCGCGTCCGACCTCGCGCCCAAGCCGGCCGCCGTGGACCACACACACGCTGCCGCGCTGTCCATGTCGGGGCTGACGGCGTGGCAATACCTGATCGACGTCGGGCACGACCACCCCTCCCCGTTCCAGGAGGCGAGGCACCGTCCCGTGGCGCTGGGCAGCGACACCACGGTGCTCGTCAACGGAGCCGGCGGCGGCGTCGGCCACCTCGCCCTGCAACTGGCCAAGTGGAAGGGAGCCCGCGTCATCGCCGTGGCCTCCGGCACCCACGAGGACTTCCTGCACGGCCTCGGCGCCGACGAATACATCGACTACACCAAGCAGCGCCCCGAGGACATCGTCCGCGACGTCGACCTCGTCCTGGACACCGTCGGGGGCCCCGGCAGCCGACGCTTCCTGCCCACTCTCAAGCGCGGCGGCGCACTGTACCCGGTGTACCTCGGAGAGTTCGACGACGAGGAGAACGCGAGGCTGGGCGTCACCGTGTCCGGCACGCAGGTACGGGCGAACGGCGCTCAGCTCGCGGAATTGGGACGCCTGGTGGACTCGGGCACGATCCGCGTCGCCATCGACAGCACGTTCGCGCTCGCGGACGCCCAGGCAGCACACAAGCGCGCCGCCCAGGGGCACATCCAAGGCAAGATCGTGCTCACGGTCCCTTAAGGCCGGTCGACGACCCGGCCGCGCACCTCGCCCAGTCCGATACGGGTGCCGTCGGGACCGGGGGCTGTGGCCGTGATGGCCACCTCGTCGCCGTCCTCCAGGAAGGTCCGGGTGGAGCCGTCCGCCAGCGCCACGGGGTTCTCGCCGTTCCAGGTGATCTCCATCAGGCAGCCGCGCTCGTCCGCGCCGGGGCCGCTGACGGTGCCGGAAGCGTAGAAGTCGCCCGTCCGCAGTGCGGCGCCGTTGACCGTCATGTGCGCCAGCATCTGCGCCGGTGTCCAGTACATCGAGGTGAACGGGGGCGACGCCAGGAGCTGCCCGTTCAAGCGGACTTCGAGCGTCAGGTCGAGGCCCCAGTCCGCACCGTCGCGCAGGTAGTCGCGCAGGGGTGCGGTGCGCTCGGGCGGTGCGGTACGGGCGGCGCCCAGCGCCTCCAGCGGCACGATCCAGGGCGACACGGACGTGGCGAACGACTTGGCGAGGAAAGGGCCGAGCGGCACGTACTCCCATGCCTGGAGGTCGCGGGCGCTCCAGTCGTTGACCAGGCAGACGCCGAACACGTGGTCCTCGAAGTCTCCGACGCCCACCCGGCTGCCCTGCGGCGAGGGGGTGCCGACGACGAAGCCGACCTCGGCCTCGATGTCGAGCCGGCGCGACGGGCCGAACGGCGGTTCGCCGCCGTCGGCGGGGCGGGTCTGGCCCCAGGGGCGCACGACGTCCGTGCCGGAGACGACGAGAGTCCCGGCCCGGCCGTGGTAGCCGATGGGCAGGTGCTTCCACTGCGGGGTCAGCGGGTCCTGGCCCGGGCGCAGCATGCGCCCGATGTTCGCGGCGTGGTGCTCGGAGGCGTAGAAGTCCACGTAGTCGCCGGGCCGGAACGGCATCAGCATCCGCACGGCGTCCCTGGCGTGCAGCGCTGCCTCCGCCGTCGGCCGTGCGGCCTCGTCCGTGAGCAGGGCCGTGACGCGGGCGCGTACCTCCCGCCAGCGCTCCCGGCCCTGCGCCAGGAAGGGGTTCAGGTGCGGCCGGGCGAACGTGTCGTCGTCGCCGAGCGCGTGCGCCAGGTCGAGGACGTGGTCGCCGATGGCGACGCCGATACGGGGCGGCCCTCCGGCGGGCGCGAACACGCCGTAGGGGAGGTTGTGCAGGGGGAACGGGGAGTCCTCGGGGACGGGGACCCAGCAGGAGGAGGTCATCGGGAAACGTTCCTTTCAGACGGTGCCGAGGAGGGCACGGGCCTCGGACACCGGGGTGTCGGTGGAGCAGGAGCCGTAGGAGACGAGCAGGGCGCGGGCCGCGCTGACCGCGGGCTCCGGCAGGCGGGCGAGGTCCTGGGCGAGGGCCGCTGCGTCGGTGGTCTCCAGCGCGCGCAGGACGGGCCCTGGCGGGGGGCCGCCCGCGGCTCCGGGACCGGCAGCGGCGTGCGCGGCGGCCAGCAGCAGGTTGAGGTAGCCGTGGTGGCGGAACCCGGTGTCCGGGCCCTGGTGGCGCACCGCGTGGTGCAGCCCGGCGGTCGCCTTCAGCGGCACACCGGCGCGGGCGCACGCCGTGAGGAAATGCCCCACCTCCGCCGGGGTGGGGAACAGTCCGGCCCGGACGCCGCCGCAGCGCAGCTTCGCCCCGGCGTGCGGTGCTTCGGCCCCGGCCGCCCCGGCCGCCCCGGCCAGTGCTTCGAGGAGGCCGTCGACGCCGGACGGCGCCGCGGGCTCCAGGAACAGCGGCAGGCCGGTGCCCGCGACAGCACCCAGCGCGGCGGGCACGGCCGTGGCGGGGTCGGTGCCGAAGGCGCTCAGCGGCGCTTCGACCAGGACCGCCTCCAGGCGGCTGTCCGCGTCGACGGTGGCCAGGGCGGCGCGCAGGCGCGCGGCGGGTCCGGCGGGGCCGCCCGTTCCGGCGGCGTCGACGGCGGCGTCGGCGATCAGTCCGAGGCGGAACCGGTCGTCAGGGCGCAGCTCGGCGCGGATCTCCTCCAGCCGGTGCACGGGGACGAGGAACCGCCGGGTGTGCATGGCCTCCCCGGCCGCGAGGTCCCCGCGGTGGCGTGCGACGGCCTCGGTCGGGGACAGCGCGGTCGGCGGGAAGAGTCCGGCGTCGTCGACGAGTCCGGTGAGCAGCGCGCTCATACGCCCTGTCCCCGTCCCGCCCAGGTCCAGGCGTAGGCCGGGTCCTCGGCCGCGAGTGCGCCCTCGCCGAGTTCCAGCGGGCGGAAGGTGTCCACCATGACGGCGAGTTCGTCGAAGAACTCGGCGCCGATGGACCGCTCGTAGGCGCCGGGCTGGGGCCCGTGTGCGTGTCCGCCGGGGTGCAGGGAGACGGAGCCCTGGCCGATCCCCGACCCCTTGCGGGCCTCGTAGTCGCCGCCGCAGTAGAACATGACCTCGTCGCTGTCGACGTTGGAGTGGTAGTAGGGCACGGGGATCGACAGCGGGTGGTAGTCCACCTTGCGCGGGACGAAGTTGCAGATGACGAAGTTGTCGCCCTCGAAGACCTGGTGGACGGGCGGCGGCTGGTGCACACGCCCGGTCAGCGGCTCGAAGTCGTGGACGCTGAAGGTGTACGGGTACAGGCAGCCGTCCCAGCCCACCACGTCGAACGGGTGGGTGGCCTGGGTGAACACGGTGCCCAGCAGCTCGCCCCTCGGGCCGCGGTGCTTGACGTGCACCTCCACGTCCTCGCCGGTCGCCGACAGCACGTCGGCCGGGCCGTGCAGGTCCCGCTCGCAGAAGGGTGCGTGCTCCAGGAGCTGGCCGTACTTCGACAGGTAGCGGCGGGCGGGCGCGATGTGCGAGTTGGCCTCCACGCAGTACAGCCGCAGCGGCTCGTCCCCCTCGGGCAGCCAGCGGTGCGTGGTGGCGCGGGGCAGCAGCACGTAGTCCCCGGCGCGGGCGGCGAGCGTCCCGAAGACCGTCTCGACGGTGGCCGAGCCGGACTCGACGTAGACGCACTCGTCCCCGGTGCCGTTGCGGTAGAGCGGGGAGGCGGCACCGGCGACGGCGTAGGAGATCCGCACATCGGCGTTGCCGAGCAGCAGCCGCCGTCCGGTGACGGCGTCGGTGCCGCGCCACTCCTCGCCCGGCCACAGGTCGTGCGGTCTGAGGTGGCGCGGCTTCAGCGGGTGGTTGGCCGTGGTGTCCTGCCCTGCCGGCTCCCAGACCCGGGAGCCGGTGATCGCGGAGGGGATCTCCCGGTGGTAGAGCAGCGACGAGTCGGAGGAGAAGCCCTCCTCCCCCATCAGCTCCTCGTACAGCAGCCGCCCTTCCGCGTCGCGGTGCTGGGTGTGCCGCTTGGGCGGGACGTGGCCGACGGAGCGGTAGTAGGGCATGGCGGTTCCTTGCTTCGGGTGCGGGACGGGCCCGGCGGGACGGGGCGAACGGGGGCGGGGCGAGCGGGGACGGGGCGTCAGACCTTCGCCGGGGTGCGCTCGGCGGGAAGCCCGTCGGCCGTCCTCTCCCTGGGCACCTTGAGGACGGCGAGCATCACGGCGCACACCACGAGGCAGCCGATGGGGAAGTACAGGCCGACGGTGACATCGTCCTCGGTGGCGAACAGGCCGATCAGGTACGGGCTGACGAAGCCGCCGAGCGCGGCGATGGAGTTGATGCCGGCGAGGCCGACCGCGGTCTGCTCGCGCGAGAGCACCTGCGCGACCAGCGCCCAGTACGGGGCCATGTAGCCGAGGACACCGATCGCGACGAGCGAGAGCGACACCATCGCGGGCACAGGGTCGTGCCGGAAGACGATGGCGCCGAACAGCCCGAGCGCGGCCAGCAGCATGAGGCCCACGACGTGGAAGCGCCGCTCGCCCGTGCGGTCGGAGGTACGGGCCAGGACCAGCATGCCGACGGCGCCGACGAGGAAGGGGATGGTGCCCAGCAGGCCGATGTTGGTCGCCGAGTAGCCCGGGTCGAGCTGCTGCACGATCTTGGGCAGGAAGAAGGAGAACCCGTACAGACCGCACGCGGCGAAGAAGTTGGCGACGCCCAGGTAGAGCACCTTGCGGTTCTTCATGGCACGCAACTGGTCGCGGGCCGTCTCCTTCTTCGCGCCGCTGTCCGCGTACTCCTTGTCGATCGAAGTCTTGAGCCACTCGCGTTCGTCGGGAGCGAGGAAGCGCGCTTCGGACGGCTTGTCGGGCAGCCACAGGAGGGTGGCGATGCCGATGAGGACGGCGGGCGCCCCCTGGAGGATGAACACCCAGCGCCAGCCACTCAGGTCGAGCCAGTCGACGTGGTCGAGGATCCAGCCGCCGGTCATGCTGCCGAGGACCATGGCGATGGGCTGGGCCAGCGCCAGCGCCGCGATGGCGCGGCCCCGCTCCCTGCCCCGGTACCAGAACGTCAGATACAGCAGCAGGCCGGGGAAGAGCCCGGCCTCGGCGATCCCGAGCGCGATACGGGCGATGTAGAGGTGGGTGATGGTCTCGACAAAACCGGTCACCACGGTCACCAGGCCCCAGCTGATGGCGATCCGGGCCAGCCACAGCCGGGCGCCGACCTTCTTCATCATCATGTTGCTGGGGATCTCCAGCACCACGTAGGCGAGGAAGAAGATGGCGGCGACGGCCCCGAAGGTGGCCGTGGTGATGCCCAGCTCGTGCTGCATGCCGAGCTGCGCGTAGCTGATGTTGGACCGGTCCATGTAGTTGAACACGTACAGCAGGCCGACGATGGGGAAGATCCGCAGGGAGACCTTCCTCATCGTCCTGCTGCCCAGGCCGGGGTCCTCGACGTTGAGGTGCGCCATGACGGCTCCTGAGATGAGGGGATGGGCGGCCCGCCGCCCCGGCGGAACGCGGGGCCGGGCGGTGCGGGTCCAGCGGGGGTGCGGGGTCCAGCGGGTGCGGGGTCCAGCGGGTGCGGGGTTCCAGCGGGTGCGGGGTCCAGCGGGTGCGGGATCAGCGCCGCAGTGCCGCGTGGCGCCCGGCGAGCCGTCCCATGGTGAGGGCGTTGGCGACGGCGTTGCCGCCGCCGACGTAGCGCATGCCGAGCACGCCGCCGCCCGCCTCGCCCGCGGCGAAGAGCCCGGGTACGGGAGTGCCGGTGCGGTCGAGCACGGCGGCGGTGCGGTCGATCTCCAGGCCCGTGTGCGTGCAGACGAGTTCCGCGGGCAGCACACGCGCCGCGTAGTAGGGCGGGGCCGCGATCGGGGCCGGGCTCTCCGGGCTGCCCTTCGCGGCGAGGGACTCCTCGCGGAGGAAGTCGGGGTCCGTGCCGTCGGCGGCGAGCCGGGTGTTCCAGCGGGCGACGGTGGCACTCAGCGCGTCGGCCGGGACGTCCATGGCCGCGGCCAGTTCGGGGACCGAACCCGCGCTGAGCAGCCGCCCCGCGCGCACCTCCTCGGCGATCCGGTCCGGGGTCCAGTCGGCGTAGCCGACCGGGAGGCCGGTCCTGGCCTTCTCGTCGAACACCGCCCACACAGGGCCGCGCTGGGCACGGATGATGCCGCTGGAGACGGCGTAGGAGGCGTCCTCGTCCATGAACCGGCGCCCTTCGCCGTTCACGTACACGCGCGACTTCGGCGGGAATCCGGCCTGCCAGTGGTGGTAGCGCTGGAAGGAGGCGGTCGGCAGCATCAGGCCCCAGCCCTGGCCGGTCAGGGAGCTGCCGGTCTGCTCCGCGAACGCGAAGTGGTCGCCGCGGCTGCCGGGGGCCGCCACGACGAACAGGGAGTCGCCCGCGTCGCGTGCTTCGGGGTAGTAGCGGTCGAGCAGCCCTGGGTCCCGCGCGAAGCCGCCGCTGGCGACCACCACGGCGGCGGCGCTGACCTCGATGCCGTCGGCGACGACGCCGGTCACGCGGCCGTCCTCGCACAGCAGCCGCTCGACACGGGTGCCGAGGACGGCCTCCACACCGTGCCCGCGCCGTGCCCTGTCGAGCACCTGCACCAGGCCGTAGCCCTGATCCCGGGGGACGTGGCCGCGCCAGACGTCCTCCACACCGGCCCGGCACAGGCCCGGGGTGTGGGCGTCGGGCGACACGGCGTGCGGGATGTCCAGGCCCAGGCCGAGCAGCCACTCCAGGGTCGGCCCCGCGGCGGCGCAGAACTCCCGGATCAGGCCCGGTGCGAGCTGCCACTGGTTGAGGTCCATGTAGTGCTGGAAGTGCCGTTCGGCGGTGTCCTCGACGCCCAGGCCGCGCTGCACGCTGGTGCCCGCTGCCGTGAACATCCCGGCGGAGAGCTGTGTGGAGCCGCCCAGTTCCCGCTCGGACTCGAACAGCGCCACCTGGGCACCCTGCTCGGCCGCGGTGACCGCGGCGGCGAGACCGGCTCCGCCACCGCCCACGACGATGACGTCGAGTGCGTCGAAATCCGTCATCACAGCGCTCCTTCCGCGTCGGCGAGGATGCGGTGGTAGAGGCCGTTGGAGACGAGCCCGCCGTCGAGGGTGACCTCGCTCCCGGTCATGTAGCCGCTGCGGTCGGACAGCAGGAACAGCACGGCGTCGGTGACCTCGCCCGGTGTGCCGAGGCGTCCGGCGGGGATGCTGCGCCGGGCGGACTCCACGAAGGCGTCGGAGCCGGCGAGCAGCCCCGTCCCGACGAGGCCGGGGTGGACGGAGTTGACGCGGATGTTCCAGGCGGCCAGCTCACCGGCCGCTGACTTCGTCAGCCCGGTCAGGCCCCACTTGCTCGCCGAGTAGGAGGGCGAGAAGTAGCCGATCTGCCCGGAGACGGAGGAGATGTTGACGACCGAGCCGCCCCCGCCGTCGCGCATGAGGGGCGCCGCGGCCCGGATGCCGTGGAAGGGGCCGTGGAGGTTGACGCGCAGGACCCGCTCCCACACCTCCTCGGTGGTGTCCATGAAGCGGAGGCGGTGGGAGACACCGGCGTTGTTGACGAGCCCGTCCAGGCGCCCTTCGGCGGCCCGTACGGCGTCCACGACGGTGTGCCAGCCGTCCGGGCTGGTGACGTCGAGGGTGTGCGCGGTGGCGTGGCCGCCCGCCTCGGCGATCTCCTCGGCCACCGGTCCGCAGTCGGCGATGTCGGCGAGGTGGACGCGGCTGCCGCGCCGGGCGAGCGCGCGGGCGTGCTCGGCGCCCATGCCTGCGGCGGCGCCGGTGACGAGGACGACGGAGGGGTAGCCCACGTCCTCACGGTGCGCGGCGGTCGCACGGTGCGCGGCCCATGGCCGCGGCGCGGGTGCGGGTGCGGGTGCGGGGTCCTCGGGTCCGCCGTACCGTCCGGCCTCAGACATGGCGCGAGCCGCCGTCGACGGCGATGCTGTGCCCGGTGACGTAGCGGGCGCTGTCGGAGAGCAGGAAGAGCAGGACGCCGAGGACCTCCTGCGGGGAGCCGAGCCGGTGCAGCGGCACGCTGTCCAGCGCGTGCTGGAGCGCGGCCGGGTCCTCGCGCACCCATCGGGTCATCTCGGTGTCGATGTAGCCGGGCGCGATGGCGTTGACGCGGATGCCCTGGTCGCCGAACTCGACGGCGAGGGACTCGGTCAGGTGCGCCACGGACGCCTTGGAGGCGCAGTAGGCGCCGCGCCCCTTGCGCACCCGGACGGCGGACACGGACGACATGTTGACGATGGCCCCGCCAGGGCGCATGTGGCGCGCCGCTGTCTGTGCCCCGAACAGCACTCCCTGCACGTTGACCTTCAGCACGGCGTCGATCTGCTCGGCCGTGATGTCGGCGGCGAAGGCGTGGGGGAAGATCCCGGCGTTGTTCACCCAGTGGTCCAGGCGGCCGAACTCGCTGTGCGCGAGCCGGGCCAGTGCCTCGTGCCCGTCGGGGTCCACCACGTCCACGGCGGCGGGAACGACCCGGCCGCGCCGGCCGCCCTCGGGGACGGCGCCGGACTCGGCACCGATCTCCTCGGCGGTGCGCGTCATCGCGTCGAGGTCGATGTCCCCGGCGACGACGTCGACGCCGCGCCGCACCAGGCCGCTGGTGAAGGCGGCGCCCATGCCGCGCGCCGCGCCGGTGACGACGGCGACGGTGCCTGCCAGTTCGGGGTGCACGGCGACGGGCCGCCTGTCATCGACCCGGCCGATCCCTTCGGCGCCGGTGGCCTGCGGTTCTGCGGTGTTGCTCATCGGTTCTGGTCCTTCGTCGTTGAAGTGCCCCCCGCGTGGCGGGGGTACCGGTGGCGCGAGGTGTCCGGCGCGTGGGCCGGAGGTGCCCGGTGCGTGGGCCGGGAGTGCCCGGTGCGTGGGCCGGAGGTGTCCGGTGCGTGGGCCGCGGGCCGGGTGTCAGCTCCCGGCGGCGCCGGGAGCGTCGTCGCGGCGTACGGCACGGGCGGCGATCCGCCAGCCTTCGCCGTCGTGCACCACCTGGTCGGTGAGGGTGGTGAACCGCTCGATGCGCGGTGTGCCGCCCCTGGGCGTCGCGACGATCTGCAAGTACGCCTCGACCTGTAGCGTTCCGGCCCCGTCGTCGCCGGTCACGGCCACGTTGCCGACGACGTGCCGACGCGCCACTCCCTCGGCGGCGCAGTCGGCGGCGAACCGCTCGGCGAACGCGGTCAGCGCGGCCGTGCCGGTCACCGGCGCCGGATAGGTCGGTGAGGCGAAGGTGGCCGCGGCGGTGAAGGTCGCGGCCCATTCCGCGGCGTGGCCGCCGTCGATGAGGTGGCTCTGGAGGTAGTAGAGCTGATGGATCTCGGCCAGCCGGGCGCCGGCGGGCGACGCGAGGGCGCTGGGATTCATGCGGATGTCCCTTCGGCTCGTGACCCCGCTCCGGCGGCTGTCCCGAGCGGCCGGGGCGGGGAACTTGCCTCACCCGAAGGCGATGTGCGATATTCGCACTAGCCGTGCGAATAATGCGAGCTTAAGCAGCGTGCCCGAGCCCGTCAAGGGATGAATTCGTGACCTCACCAGCACCACAGGCCCGGCCGGTACCGGAACTCGACGGCGGGATGTCCAAGACGCTCCACCACGGACTGCTGATCCTCAGAGTCCTCTCGGAGCATCCGCGGGGCCTGACCGTCATCGAGCTGGCGGACGCCATCGGAGTGCACCGCACCGTCGCGCACCGCCTGACGCGGACACTGGAGGCGCATCAGCTGTGCCGCCGCGACCACCAGCGACGCGTCGTTCTGGGCACCGGCCTGGTCACCCTCGCCGAACCCGTCCAGCAGGACCTGCGCACCCTGGCCCGCCCGATCCTGGACGAGCTGGCCGAGACCACCCGGGCCACAGCCCATCTCCTGGTACGGGAGGGCGCCGCCGAGATGCGGGCGCTCATGATGGTGGAACCGCGCGGCGCCCGCGTCCACGTGTCCTTCCGCCCCGGCCAGACCCACTCCATCGAGCAGGGCTCCGGCGGCCTCGCCCTCCTCGCCCACGGCCCGCACCGCGAAGGGGAACGCCCCGAGGTCACCCGCGCCCGCGCCGCCGGGTACGCCGTCACCACGGGCGAGGTCATCCCGGCCGTGACCGGCGTGTCCGCCGCCGTAGCGCCCCGCACGGGCGAGGCGACGACCAGCATCGGCATCTCGGTCTTCGAGTACACCTCCCTCGACGACCTGGGCGCCACCGTCATCCACGCCGCGGCACGGCTCGGCGAACTGCTGGACCAGTAGGCCCCCGTCAACCAACGCCTGAACCCCGGCCGCCGATGGGCGCCGGGGTTCAGGGAGTTCAGGGGTTCAGGAGGTGACGAGGACTTCAGTGCGGGGGCTCGGCCCCTTACTGCATCGCCTGCTCCATGGTGGAGTTCCAGTAGGAGACGCGGGAGTTGTCGCTGATGGCCAGACCGGCGCCCGCGGGAGCGCTGACCGTGGCGGTGGAACCGGTCCCCTGCAGCTTGGCGTTGGCCAGCTCCACCGTCAGCTCCTTCTCACGGTGCATGTTGCCCCCGTCGCCGTCCTCCAGGCTGAGCGACGCGTAGGCCGACTTGCCCGGCTCCAGCGAGACCACCGACTGCGGCTTGCCGCCGCCCACCGCGATCGGGGACTGCGCGTCGGGGTAGCCCACGAACGGGTAGCCGTACAGGTCGCAGCGGGTGCTGCCCCCGTTGGTGGCCTTGAGCAGGATGACCGGCGCACTGCCACCGGTCTCCTGGAGCCGGACGGTGACCGTGCCCACGTCGCACGTCGTGCGCTTGGCCCCGGAGGCCGCCGCCTCGTTCTGCGTGTCCTCGGCGCCCTTGGCCGCGCTGCCGCCGCTGCCGCCCGTGGAGCCCGAGCCGGTGGAACCCGTCGAGCCGGTCGAGCCCGTAGAGCCCGTCGAGCCGGAGTCCCGCGCGTCGGAAGCGGCCGCCTTCGCGTCCTCGGCCCCCGCGTCCTTCGAGTTTCCGACCGAGGAGGCGGACCCGGCGTCGTCCTTGCCGCCCCCGTCCTGGCAGGCGGTCAGCGAGAACGCGGCGACGGCGGCGACGGCGACAAGACCGGCGGACCGAGCGGTGCGTGCGGCGCGACGAGCAGTGTTCATGGAATCCCCCACGGGTATCGGATCCGGCGGGCCCCCGCTCCCCGCGGGGCACCGCGACCGGTCTCTTCGGTCGGTACATGCGGTGTGATGGCCCCCGCCCCGCCGTTGTTCACGGCATCAGGTCCGCGTTCTGTAACAGCCGGTCCATGGGCGACGGCCCGAAGGCAGGAAGGCGGCCGTGCACCCGGAACCTGCGGTGCGTGCCTCCGTCAGGGGTCACCGTCGATCTCGATACGGCCGTCGAAACTGTCGCGCCAGTCTCTCCGCCGCACATCGATGACGTCCATGTCAGCGGCGCGGGCCGCGGCGACACCTTCGTCGGTGTTCTCGTACGCCAGGCACTCGGACGTCTTGAGACCGAGCCGGGAAGCGGCCTTGAGGAAGGCATCCGGCGCGGGCTTGAGCCGTGACACGTCCTCACGGGCGATGACCACCTCAAACAGGCTGGCCAGTCCGGCAGCGGTCAAAGTGGCCCGCACGACCTGGCCGTCGTTGGCCGACGCCACTGCCACCGGGCCGACGGCCGCGGCCGTCCGGGCCACCGCGACGACAGGTCCCACCGGACGTGCCCGCCCGCGGTGGGTCACCCAGTAAGACCGGGCAGCCGCCACGATCTCCTGGTCGGAGGCAGTGACGGCGACGCCGAGTTCGTCGCGCGAGCGTCGGCGCAGCGCGCCCAGGTCCCCGAGTGGCGCGGTGCGCAGCCAGGACAGTGGAGCGTGCACGCCATGGGCCGCCAAGGCCGCGTGCATGGCGTGGAGGTTGATGTCATCGGTGTCGACGAGAGTGCCGTCGAAGTCGAAGATCCGGGCCGCGTAGTGGGGCCGGGGCGGCCTGTTCACGGGGAGTTTCGCGAGAGCCGGGCCGTTCGCGGGTTTCCTGTGCCTCATCGTGCAGGACTCCCTCGTCGGCCGGGAGCGGTCGAAGAGGCCGAAGCGGCGGTCGAAGAGACCGATGCCGTTCGTGTCATCGTGCCTTCCCCTTCACGAAACAGCGAGGGATTCACGGGGCGCGCCGGAGTTCAGGTGAGCGATCGCGGCGCGCAGCCCAGCAGTGGTGAAGGCGTGGGTGTGGCTGTCGGCATGGGTCAAGAAAGGCCGGGGGCCGAACATCATCGGTTCTCCCTCCCAGCGCCCTTCGGCGTCCTGGGCCCGGGTGAGGTACCGGACACCTCCCTCCAGCAGGTCCCGGTGAACGCGGACAGACCGGGCGAGCGCGCTCAGGGCCAGACCAGTCGCCGCGGGTGAGCTGGCAGCGCCGGGGTGTACGGGCCATCCGCCGTCCGGGTTCCGGTGGGCGCTCAAATAGCCGTGGGCATAGCAGGTCTGCGGAGAGTCCACCCCCACGACGTGACCGATTTCCGCGACCGCGTACGGAAGGGAGGCATACCACTGGGCGGTCCAGTGACCGTGGAGAGCAGGGCGTTCCCGGAGCCAATCGGTGGCCCTGGTGGTGTCGGCCAGCTCACATCCGGTGGCTTGCAGCGCTTCCACAACGTGCGCGGTGACGTCCTGAGCCGGATGGTCGTCAGATGACTGCCAGGTGGCCCACAGCCCATTCGCGAGTTGTTGGCCGCGCAAGTAGACGTGCGCCCTTCCCCTGGCGTCGGCCGTCCGCGCATTGCCGCCCAGCGCGAGCAAGACCGCTGCGGTCGTGTCGTTGTCCGACTCCAGCCCGCTGGCGCATGCCCAGCCGCCATCGGCGTTCTGCGCGGAAAGCAGAAAGCGCTCAGCGGCCTGGCGTGCGGTGTGGTCGAATCGCGGCTCGCCGCTCAGGGAACGGAGGTACAGCGATGCGTCCCAGATATCGGTCGTCAGGAACCTCCAGGTCCCGTCGGGCTGTTGTGAGGCGAGGAGCCAGTCCAGTGCCTTACGGCGGACACCGGCGCCGTGAGCGTCCGTCGCGTCCGTATGACCGGCAGTCAGAGCCAGCAGCACCACGGCGGTGACAGTGGGCATGTGCTCGAACGAGCCGTCCGGCCGCTGTTCCTTGTACAGCACTCCGAGTGCGGTGTCCGCAGCAGCGGAGCCGGGGGCCGTGAGCAGGGTCAGGGCCGCGTGCAGTGCCCGGTGCCACCTCTTGAGCGGGGCGTGCTCTCCCTGTAGCCGACGGCCTGGCGGGGGCACCGACGTGAGCTGGCCGGGCGAGATCAGCCCAAGGGCCAGGGCGACGGTCTCCGCCATCATCCAGCGTCCGGGATAGTGTCCGGCCACGTGACGGGGCATTCCCGGGGACGCGCTCGGGGTGACGACGAGGGCGCGCAGCCACTCCTCCACCGCGTGCGCGAAGGCGCAGCCACTCCTCCACCGCGTGCGCGAAGGCGCAGTGCCGCTGCGCGGGAGCGTCTCGCAGCCACTGCCCGGCCCGCGCCTGCGCGAGATGGGCTTCACCAGCGTTCCGGAGCGCCAGAGCGCACAAGGCCGTCTCGAAGATGCGTGGGTCAGGTGGTGACCACCAGCTGCCATCGGCCCGCTGCTCAGTGATGGGGACGGCGACGGCTCGGCCGAGGGCGCTCTGAGCGGCGGAGAGCACCTTCTGATGGCCGACGGGAACAGGCCAGCCCATGGCCGTGGTCATAGACGCTCCATGCATGACGAGATCAGTGCGGCCAAGCCGCCAGGAGGAAGCGGCCCCATCAGCCGCGGTGTGCCGCCGGTGGGGTTCCCTCCAGTACGCCCTTCACGGCGTTGCCGGGCAAGCGCTTCGGAGCGCACCGGGCGTGAAAGTGGGGAACGGCTATGCTCGCGTGAACGCCGTGAACCAGCATGAGCGGCCCCGTGGGCAGTCGGCGAATCCGCCGGACACGCCCCGCCCCGCCTTCGGAGAACCTCGACGCGTCACCAGAGCGAGCGCGCTGGACCGGCTGGACTCTCCTGAACGGTCGACGTGCTCCGGGCGCCATCCGCGTGACCTTCGCAGCCGCAAGGTCAATACTGCCCCCGTAGCCACCTCACAGAGACAGCCGAACTGCCGCCAATACCTTGTGCACCGTCAGCATCAGCACCGCCAGGAGGCCTCCATGAAGATGCTCATCAACGTCCCCGAGCGGGTCATCGCCGACGCGCTGCGCGGCATGGCAGCCGCACACCCCGAGCTGGCCGTCGACGTCGAGAACCGCGTCATCGTGCGCCGCGACGCCCCCGTGGCGGACAAGGTGGCCCTGGTGTCGGGCGGCGGCTCGGGGCACGAGCCGCTGCACGGCGGCTTCGTGGGTCCTGGCATGCTGGACGCGGCCTGCCCCGGCGAGATCTTCACCTCCCCCGTGCCGGACCAGATGATCCGCGCCGCCGCCGCAGTGGACAGCGGCCAGGGCGTGCTGTTCATCGTGAAGAACTACACGGGCGACGTGCTCAACTTCGACATGGCAGCCGAGATGGCCGAGGACGAGGGCGTGCGGGTCGCGAAGGTGCTCGTGCAGGACGACGTGGCCGTCACCGACAGCCTCTTCACCGCCGGGCGGCGCGGCACCGGCGCCACCCTCTTCGTCGAGAAGCTGGCCGGGGCGCTGGCCGAGGAGGGCGCGCCGCTGGAGCGGGTGGCGGCGATGGCCCGGCAGGTCGCGGACTCCTCGCGCAGCTTCGGTGTCGCGCTCAGCGCGTGCACGACCCCGGCCAAGGGCAGCCCGACCTTCGACCTCCCGCCCGGCGAGCTGGAGCTGGGCATCGGCATCCACGGCGAGCCGGGCCGCGAGCGGCGCCCGATGATGACCTCGGGCGAGATCGCCGACGCGGCCGTCGACGCGGTGCTGGAGGACCTGAAGCCGGACGGCCCCGTGCTGGCCCTCGTCAACGGCATGGGGGCCACTCCGCTGATCGAGCTGTACGGGTTCTGTGCCGAGGTCCAGCGTGTGCTGGGCGAGCGCCGGGTACCGGTGGCCCGTACGCTCGTCGGCAACTACGTCACCTCGCTCGACATGGCGGGCGCCTCGGTGACGCTGTGCCGGGCCGACGAGGAGATGCTGCGGCTGTGGGACGCGCCTGTGCGCACCCCGGGGCTGCGCTGGGGCGTGTGAAAGGAGACTGTCTTGACCGACGAGAACGACGGAAGCGGCACCGGGAACGGTGCGGGAAGCGGCGCGGCGGGCGGCGGCACGGGTGGCGGCGGCGCTCTCGACGCCCGCTTCGTCGTCGGCTGGCTGACCAGGGCCGCCGAGTCCGTGGACCGTGAGGCCGACCGGCTCACCGAGCTGGACTCGGCCATCGGGGACGCGGACCACGGCAGCAACCTGCGCCGCGGCTTCGCCGCCGTCAGGGACACGCTGGAGCGGGACAGGACCGACACGCCCGGCGCGGCGCTGATGCTGGCGGGCAGGCAGCTCGTCTCGACCGTCGGCGGCGCTTCAGGGCCGCTCTACGGGACGCTGCTGCGCCGTACCGGCAAGACGCTCGGCGACGCGCGGAGCGTGACGGTGGGTCAGCTCGCCGACGCGCTGCGCGCGGGTGTCGACGCGGTCGCGCAGCTCGGCGGCGCCGCCGAGGGCGACAAGACGATGCTCGACGCGCTGTACCCGGCACTCGGCGCGCTCGCCGCCGCCGCGGAGAAGCCGACGGGCGAGGCGTTCACCGCAGCGCGTACGGCGGCCGAGGAGGGCGCGCTCGCCACGGTGCCGCTGCGGGCCCGCAAGGGCCGCGCGAGCTACCTCGGCGAGCGCAGCGAGGGGCACCAGGATCCGGGCGCGACGTCGTCCGCGCTGCTCGTCGCGGCGCTGGCGGAGACGGCGGAGGCAACGGCAGAGGCGGGAGCGGAGGCGGCCGATGAGTGAGCCGGAGAAGGGAGCGGAGGGCGCGGAGGGCGGGGCGAAGCCGCTGGTCGGGATCGTGCTGGTCTCGCACAGCCGCGAGGTCGCCGATTCCGTCGCGCGATTGGCCGCCGGGCTCGCTGGCGTCCACGAGGCGCCGGTGACGGGCGCGGGCGGCACGCCCGACGGCGGCCTGGGCACGAGCGCCGAGCTGATCTCGGCGGCCGCGGAGCGCGTCGACTCCGGCGCCGGGGTGGCCGTCCTCGTCGACCTGGGCAGCGCCGTGCTGACGGTGAAGGCGCTGCTGGCCGAGGGCGACGAGCTGCCCGCGCACACGCGCCTGGTGGACGCGCCCCTGGTCGAGGGCGCGGCGTCCGCCGTGGTGGCCGCTTCGGGCGGTGCCGATCTGGACGCGGTGGCCGCGGCTGCCGGGGAGGCGTACGACTACCGGAAGGGGTGAACGCCCCGGTCACGGAGTGGGCGACAGAGCGGGAGGGGGCTCGGCGTCATCGGCCGGGCCCCCTCCCGTATGCCCGCGCGGCGGCCCCGGGGTCAGGTCGGGCCCATGGCGCGGTACGGGCGGCAGACGCCGCCGTCGTAGTCGGTGGCGATCTCCAGCACCCGCCGTCCGTCGGCGCTCGGCAGGAGGCTGGGGCTGTAGTTGGGGCAGTGGTCGAGCTTCGTGGAACGGACCGGAACCGGCGCCTTCTTCTCCTGCCAGGGGCCCTTTCCGCCGTCGCTGTTGGTCCACATCTCGCGCCGCTCCCCGGGCACCCGCCGCCCGTCCCTGGTGTGCGCGGCCTGCCCGATGAGCAGCAGCTTCCCCTCCGGGTTCCCGGCCTCGGGAGCCCAGGCGAGGTTCGGGGTGTGGGCGAAGTAGTGCCCGTCGGCGGTCTCGGGGCGCGTTCCCAGGCCGGCGGGGTCGCCCCAGTCCCAGCCGTCCTCCGACGTGCGGTAGTGCACGACGCAGCGGTACTTCCCCGAGGGCGCGCAGATCTCGTACACCATGAAGAAGGTGCCGTCGGGAAGGCGCCGTACGACGGCCATACCCGGCCGGTCCGGCTCTGGTACCGAGGCGACCGTCGCGTGGTGGCCCGTCCAGTTCCTGCCGTCGGAGGTCCGCGCCGCGACGAGCTTCTGGCTGTGCGCCGGGTCGGTCTCGTCCGAGTAGTGGCAGACCAGGCGCCCGTGCGCGTCGAGGGAGAACTCCGGTTCCCACAAGCCCGCGCCCCCGCCTTCGCCGCGAGCCGTGGCGACCGTCGAGAGGTACGACCAGGAGCGGCCCACGTCCGTGCTCTTGAACACGCGGACGCTCATCCGCCGCCCGTCGTCCTCGTCCTGCCCCGTCGAGGCGGCCCACAGCAGCGTGCCGGGTGGCATGTCCCCGATGCGGCGCGGCAGTTCGTAGAGGGTGCCGCAGCACTGGCCCTTGCCGTCCGCGGCCGCGGGGTCCGCGACGTCGCCGACCCGGCGGAACGTACGGCCGTCGTCGGTGCTCTCGTGGATGGCGCCCAGGCCGTCGGCGCCCCGGAAGGTGACGGTGGAAGCGAGCACGTGGCCGTTCGCCGCGCCGCTGTGCCGCAGCCGGATCGCACGCGGGTACAGCCCGGTGCCCTGCTGCAACGGCTCCCGCTCCGTGACCGCCTCGCCCCCGTCCGCGTCCCCTCCCTCGCTTCCTCCTTCGTTTCCGCTTCCGTCGGAACTCTTCCCCGGCACGGGTTCCTTCCCCGACGGCCCGGACTCCGGCCCGGAGAGGGCGTGGAAGGCGGCCACGGCGACCGCGCCGAGCACGGCGGCCACGAGCACGCACACCAGGGCGACGAGCGCGGGCCGCCGTCCGCGCGAGGTGGCCGTGGCACGAAGGGGGGACATCGGGACTCCAGGCTGGGACGGGACCGCTGACGACCGCTGACGGCGAACAGCGGCCCCGCCGCAACACCCACGCACCGCGAACGGCCCGGCCGGTCAACTGATCGTTTACCGGACCACGTTCTCACGTCGCGCGGAGGCCGTCCTTCCCGAGCGGGACGGCGACGCCGGTGAACGTCGTATCGGGCTCCTGCGGCGAGGTGAAGCGGGCGTTGACGAGGTAGAGCCGGTCGCGCCAGCGGGCGGCCGTCGCGGGAACGTCGAAGCGCGGGTCGGTGATCGAGCCGAGCAGGGTGGCGGAGCGCAGCGAGCGGTCGAGCCGCCACACGCTGACGAGGTTCAGCCGGTTCTGCACGACGTACAGGGTGTGGCCGACGCGGACGAGACCGTCCCCGTTGAGCACGTCGGCGGCGCCACGCAGGGCGACCCCGGTGGCGTGACCGGTTCTCAGGTCCACGTGGTAGAGCCTGCCGAGCGTGCTGCTGACGACGATCAGGCCCTTGCCGTCCGGGGTGCCGACGAGCCCGTTGGCGCTGATCGCGTCGGGCGTCTGCTCCCATTCGCCGGTCAGCGGCAGCCGCTCGGCCTCTCCTTGACGGCCGCGCGGCACGCTGTGGAGCGTCGCGTCGCGCGAGTCGGTGAACCAGGCGCGGTCACGGAGCAGGACGACGTCATTGACGAAGTGGCCCGTCGCCTCCGTGAGCTGGTACGTCCATACGACGCGCCCTGAGCGGGAGTCGATGATCCGCGCCGTCCCGCCGCCGCCTCCGGCGACGTAGAGCAGGCCGTCCTCGTCGAGCTTGAGCCCGATGGAGACGGTGCCCTCGGCGCCCTCGTGCACGACGCGGCCCTCGCCGGTGCGCAGATCGGTGCGGTAGACGGCGCCGTTGGCGCGGGAGCCCATGTACGCGTACGGGCGCGAGCCGATGGTGATGCCCTCGGGGAGGAAGCCGTCGGGGAGCGGGAACTGCGTCGGCCACGCGTCGGGCCGGGAGGCCGGGACGGCCGACGCGGCAGCAGCGCTGCCGGAGCCGATGGCGAGCGCGGTGGCGGCGGTGCCGCCGAGAAGCGCCCGGCGGGACAGCCGGGGTGAGGAGGAAGAGGGAGAAGAGGGAGAAGGGGATAACGAGGGAAGGGTCATGGTGCAGGACCTCCGTGACGGAAGGGGAACGGGACCTGTGCACGCACTGACGCGGCGGGCCCGCCCCTTGTCGGCAGCGAGCCCCGGCCGTACGTAACGGACCACCGCCCTCCGGAGTTCCCCCGCCCCCGCACGCCACCACGGTGCCGACGGCTCCAGCGGCTCACCCTCAGCGCCGCGGCATGCCCTCGAACCAGGTGGGCCCCTCCTCCTGCGCGGCCTGCTTGATGCGGAAGGTGGCGAACTCCTGCAACGGCGGCAGCTCGTCCAGGCCGAACCAGCCGACCTCCAGCGACTCGTCGTCGTTCACCCTCGGCTCGCCGCCCGTGGCCCGGCAGCGGAAGCAGATGTCCATGAACTGGCAGGTGTCGCCGTTGGGATACGTGACGGGACGGTTCATCGCCTGGACGAGGACGACGCGTTCCGGCGCGCAGCGCACCGCCGTCTCCTCCTCGACCTCGCGCACCACGGCGTCAGCGGGCTGCTCGCCCGGGTCGGGGATGCCGCCGATGATCGACCAGTCGCCGGTGTCCGCGCGCCTGCCGAGCAGCACCCGGCCCTCGTCGTCGAAGACGACGGCGCTGACGCCGGGGAGGTAGAGGAGCTGGTGCCCGGCCGTGGCCCGGATCTCGCGGATGAAGTCTGGTGTCGCCATGCCGCCGACTCTACGTCGCCACTCCGGCCAGCCACCTGGCCCCTGCCCGGCCCCCGCCCGCTCTCCGCCTCCACAACCGCGCATAGATCCCGCGCAAGACGTCCACATCCGACCACCACACCCATTACGGTGACTCCCGAAGCCGCGACCGCGCCGCGCACCGTTCGGGCACGGGGTCGGAGACGGGTACGGGGGGGTTAGGCGATGGTGTCACCGGCGCTCGGACCGCCCGCCGCGCGGGAGCGGGGCGGCAGCGTCCCGGATGTCTCGGGAGTGCTCGTACTGGGCTGCTGCGCGGCCTGGGCCCTGATCACGGCCGCCGGGCGCGACGCGCGCCCCGAAGGGCTGCTGCTCGCGGTGCTCGCCGTCGGCGCCGGATACGCGGGCGGCCGGATCTCCGGTTCGCTGCTGCCCGTCGGCGCCCCGGCGATGGCGGCCCTCGCGGGGCTCTCCCTCGCCCTGGCCACCCCGCAGGCGCTGCCCGGCGCGGCCGAGCCCTCGGGCCCTCCCGGGCGCACGGGCGCGTCGGCCGCGCTGCTGGTCCTCGCCGTGGGGGCCGCCTGCTGCGCCGCCTGGGCGACCCCGTCGCGGGGGACGCGGCTGGCGCTGCGCCTGGTCGCCGCGGGGATCGCGGCCTCGGCGCTGGTGACGGGGGCGCTCGCGGGGTTCGGCGCGGCCGTCGGCGTCCTGCTGTGCTCGCTGGCCGCCGACCGGATGCGGCGGCGGGCCGTGGGCCTGACGGGACTGGCCCTGGCGGCGGGGGCCGCCGTCGGTCTGACCTGGGCCGTCGCGCGGGGCTCCGTGCCCGAAGGGCTCTCGGCGGCGCTTGAGGGGCAGCTCACCGAGCACCGGGTGGGGCTCTGGCAGGACGCGCTGGCGCTGGCCGGGGAGCGGCCCCTGCTGGGCACGGGACCGGACACGTTCGGCGAGCTGAGCCAGGTGGCGCAGCAGGCCGCCGAGTCCGACGGCAAGCCGCACTCCGCTCCCCTCCAGATGCTCGCCGAGCAGGGCGTACCGGGGCTCGCGCTCCTCGCCGCCGCCTTCGGCTGGCTGATGCTGGCCCTGTGGTCCTCGCCGCGGCCGACGCCCGTCGTCCTGACGGCCGGGACGGCGCTGACCGCACTGGCGGCGCTCGCGTGCGTCGGCAACGTGCTGAGCTTCACCCAGGTCACGGCGGGCGCCGCGCTGCTGGCGGGCATCGCGGGGGCGCGTCGGCTGGGCTCGGAGCCCTGAGAGCCCTGAGCACACCGGCCCCTGAGCACGTCGGCCGGGCTCGGGCGCTCGGGCGGAGGCCCCGTCCGGGACCCGCGCACATCGGCTCAGTTCAGGGCCCTGAACCGGCCCTCCATCGCCTCGATCCGCTCCCGGATGTGGCGGACGGCGGCCTCCGCGTCGTCCACGGTGACCGTGAACGTACGGCCGTCGCCGAGCCGGACGAGGACGCCCTCGCCGCGCCGTACGACGACGGCGGTGCCCCGCTCGGGCCGCCATCTGTAGCCCCAGCCGCCCCAGTGGCGCGGAGTCACGACCGGTGCCAGCTCGACCTCCACGACGTCGCCGAGGGAGATGCGGCGGCGCGGCAGACCCACGTGGCCGCAGCGCACCTCCATGGCCTCGTGGTCGACGCGCACGCGCACGTTCACGAACGCGAGCGTGCCGAACAGCGCCAGCAGCCCGGCCGCCACACAGCCGACGACGGCCATGAGGAGCGGTGCGACGTCGTGGTCCCAGGCGGTGCCCACGGCGAGCGCGATGCCGAGCGCCAGACATCCGGCACCCAGCGAGGCCAGCAGCCACTGGAAGTGATTGGTCGCGCGCCCCGTCCAGACCTCGACGGAGGGCGCTTCGTCTCGGGAGTGGTCGCCCATAGGGGGAGGGTACGCCGAACGTCCCGGGAAGGCAGCGTTTGCGCGCAGCCCGGAACGGTTCGCTCCGCGAAGTCCCCCGGGGAGACGCGGGCCCGGGGGGACGCGGACCGGCGCGCTACGGGGTGGCGGGCGCCGCCGCGAGCAGCCTGCCCTCCGCGTAGGTGCGGGCCGCCTCCGGCAGGGCCGCCGTACGGCCGCTGAGCAGGACCGTCAGCTCGCCGGAGGGACCGGCCGCGGGGCCGGCGCTCTCGCCGAGGCGGCGCAGGGCCTGCGCGGCGACGGCTCCGGCCGAGCCGTAGAGGACGGGCCGGGGCGCCCCCGGCGTCCGGACGGCGCTGCGGATGCGCTCGCCGACCAGCTCGTAGTGGGTGCAGCCCAGGACGACGGTTCCGGTGCCCGCCGGGGTGAGCGCCGCCGCCGCGTCGATGGCCGCGTCGATGGCCTGCTCGTCGGCACGCTCGACGGCGTCGGCGAGCCCGTGGCAGGGCACCTCGGTGATCTGCGCGCCGTTCCCGTACTCGGAGATGAGGCGCCGCTGATACGGGCTGCCCGTGGTCGCGGGGGTGGCCCAGACCGCGACGGTGCCGCCGCCCGCAGCGGCGGGTTTCACGGCGGGGACGGTCCCGATCACGGGCAGGCCGGGCTCCAGCTCGGCGCGGAGCGCGGGCAGGGCGTGCACCGAGGCGGTGTTGCAGGCGACGATCAGCGCGTCGGGCCGGTGCTCCGTGGCCGCGCGGGCGCAGGCGAGTGCGCGGTCTCTGATCTCCTCACCCGTCCGGGGCCCCCAGGGCATCCCGTCCGGGTCGGAGGAGAGCACGAGCCCTGCGTCAGGGCGGGCCCTTCGCACCGCCGCCGCGGCGGCCAGCAGGCCGATTCCGGAGTCCACCAACGCGATCTTCACGGGGAGCAACTCTAATCGATCGGGCATACGGACCGGCGGCGCCACCGCCCGCGCTGCCCCGGACCACGGCCGGGAACGGGTACGGGGGCGGGGGCGTTGAAGCGGCTCCCTCGCACGGAACCGTCTCCCCCGCGATGCCGCGCGATGCCGCGCGCGTCCCGCCGTGTGCCGTGCCCGTGCGGCAGACTGCGCCGGGTGAGCGCCCTTACCTGGACCGCCCTCGTCTCGCTCGGCGCCTGGCTGTGGCTGCTGCTGTGCCAGGGGTTCTTCTGGCGTACGGACGTCCGTCTTCCGCCCCGTCCCCGTCCCCCTCGCGAACCGGAGTCATGGCCCTCGGTCGCGGTCGTCGTGCCCGCGCGGGACGAGGCGCGGGTGCTGCCGCTGAGCCTGCCCACCCTCCTCGCGCAGGACTACCCCGGTCACGCGGAGGTCTTCCTCGTCGACGACGGTTCCACCGACGGCACCGGCGCCCTCGCCCGCCGCCTCGCCGAGAGCCACCCGGACCGCCCGGACGGGCCGGACGGGCCGGAACACGGACCGCCGCACGCGCTGCCGCTGACCGTGGACACACCCGGCGACCCCGAACCCGGCTGGACGGGCAAGCTCTGGGCCGTACGCCATGGGATCGCGCTCGCGCGCGCCCGCTCAGACCCCGCGTTCCTGCTGCTGACGGACGCGGACATCGCCCACGGCCCGGACTCGCTGCGCCGGTTGGTGAGCGCGGCGCTCACCCACCGTCTCGACCTCGTCTCCCAGATGGCGCGGCTACGGGTGCACAGCCCGTGGGAGCGGCTGATCGTGCCCGCCTTCGTCTACTTCTTCGCGCAGCTCTACCCCTTCCGCCGCGTCAACAGCCCCGACTCGCGCACGGCAGCGGCGGCCGGCGGCTGCGTGCTGCTGCGGACGGAGACGGCCATACGGGCGCGGGTCCCGGAGAGCATCAGGCACGCCGTGATCGACGACGTCACGCTCGCGCGCGCCGTCAAGCGCGCCGGGGGCGGGCGGATCTGGCTGGGGCTGGCGGACGGGGTGGAAAGCGTGCGCCCCTACGAGGGGCTGTCCGAGCTGTGGCGGATGGTGGCGCGCAGCGCGTACGCGCAACTGCGGCACAACCCCGCGCTGCTGCTGGGCACCGTCGCGGGGCTGGTGCTCCTGTACGCCGTGCCGCCGGTCGCCGCGCTGAGCGGTTCCCTGGCGGGAGCCGCCGCGTGGGCGGTGATGGCGGGCACGTACGTACCGATGCTGCGCTACTACCGGCAGCCGCTCCTGCTCGCGCCGACGCTCCCGTTCACCGCCGCGCTCTACGCGCTGATGACGCTGGACTCGGCGTGGCAGCACTACCAGGGGCGGGGCGCGGCCTGGAAGGGGCGCACGTACACGAAGGACGCGCGGTGAACGGCTCCCCGTGAGGGCCGCTCCGCGAGGTGCCGTCGCCCCGTCACACCATGGGCGTCACGCCCCACCCGTCACTTGCGGCCCGGCGCCCACTGCATGCCCCACCCGTACGCCTGGTCCACGGTGCGCTGGGGGCTGACGCCACGGTCGGGGACCAGATAGCGGGCCTCGCGCTGTACGACGAGATCGCCGCCCTGGTTGGTGAGCAGCGCGAGGGCGCAGACCGTGGAGGGGACGGTGCACTCGTCGAGCGAGAAGTCGACGGCGGCGCCGTGCTGCGGGGTGAGGGTGACCGTCGCGTTGAGGTTGGCGAAGCTGCGGGCGCCCTCGTAGATGGTCACGAAGATGAGGACGCGGCGCAGATCCTTGGCGTGGTCCAGGTTGACGGTGAGGTTCTCGCCCGAGGAGACGGCTCCCGTGCGGTCGTCGCCGTCGAGGTGGATGTAGGGCGGCTGGTGCAGGGCACCGAAGGTGTTGCCGAGCGCCTGGACGACGCCCTTGCGGCCGTCGGCGAGTTCGAAGAGTGCGCACAGGTCGAGGTCGAGATCGTTGTGCATCGCCATGGCCCTGCCCAGCTTGCGGCCCCAGCCGCTGAACTGCTTGCGCACCTCCCAGTTGAGGTTGACGCGCAGCGCGCCCGACGTGCCGCCCTGCTTGCTCAGCGAGACGGTGGGCGCCTCCTTGGTCAGCGTGACCTTGCTGAGGCGTACCGGCGCCGGGGCCTGCGGCGCGGGCGCGGATGGTGCGGGCGCGGCGGCCTGTGCGGGAGGCGCGGGCGGCACGGGCGCGGCGGCGGGGGCCGAGGGTGCGGGCGCCGGGGGTGGCGCGGGAGCGGGCGCGGGGGCCGGCGCCGGTTCGTCGACGGTGATCCCGTAGTCCGTGGCGAGCCCGGCCAGCCCGCTGTCGTACCCCTGCCCGACGGCGCGGAACTTCCAGTTGCCCTGCCTGCGGTACAGCTCACCGAGCACGAAGGCGGTCTCCACCGTCGCATCGGCGCTCTCGAAGCGGGCCAGTTCCGTGCCCGCCGCCGCGTCCAGCACCCGTACGTACAGACCGGCGACCTGCCCGAAGGTGCCGCCGTCCGCCGAGGCGACGACCACGATCTGCTCGACCTCGGGCTCCACGGCCCCCAGGTCCACGCCCAACGTGTCCGTCACGGCGGCGCCTTCGGGGCGCTTGCCCTCGTGGCGCACGGCTGACTTGGCGTGCCGGGGCTGGTTGTAGAAGACGAGGTCGTCGTCCGATCTGACCTTGCCCGCGGTGAGCAGCAGGGCCGACGCGTCGACGTCCGGCGTGCCCTGGCCGCTCCGCCAGCCCAGTTCGACCCGCACCGACGGCGCGGGGACGGGCACGTTGGCGCCCTTGCTCATGGTCATGCCACTCCCCATTCCGCTCCCCCTCTGGTCATTCCGCTGCTCTTCCCGGTCTTCGCCGGTCTCTGCCGGACCCCGGTCGGTCCCGCTCGGACCCCGCCGGTCCGTGGGCCCTGTGCGGCGTTGCCGCTCCCCCAACGTATTCCACGCCGCCGTCGCGGGCGAGGAACACGGCATTTACCCGCCCCCGGCGCACCCTCGGCCCCTATTTCCCGGATTTGCGGAAATCCCCAGCTCAGCGGATGGAAGAGCGCGGAATTCCAAGACCCTCCGCGCGCACTTCCCCGCGCACAGGAGAAGCACAGCCGGAAGGCCGGTCGGAAGGCCGGCGAAGAGTGCCCGGCGTACAGGCTCCGTTCACACGCCGGATTCCACGCCGCGGAAGCCGAACACACGGGCGCACTCGGATCGTTCCCTGTGTCCTGCAATGGGCTTATGCTTCTGACAGCTTCTCCTCTCGTATGCATCCACCCTCCTGGGGCCGGTGGGGCGAGTTCCGTCCGCATGCCTGACGATGCGTCACAGAAGTCGGCGTCGGGCCAGCGTCCGCCCTGCCCGGACCCCCGGAAGTGACCCCCGGTGCACGCGGTGAGGACGGGGTGAAAACCGGCTCTGACCTGCACCGAGGCAGGTGAGACGGGGGATCCTGCGTACCGCTCTAGTGTCGATGCAAATTTTGGGCTTAACTTATGGACATGACCTCCCCCCGCAGTAGCTACGGCGGCGGCTACTACACCGCACCCTCCTACCCGGACACACCGATCTACGACATGCTCGTCGCCGAGCGGGGCACGCCGCAGATCGCTCCTATCAGGGTGCCCGCGGAATATCAGGCGGGGAACTCACTGCCCGCGCTGCCGCCCGCACTGCCCGCGCTCCCCTCGGGGCCGAGCCATCAGCCGCAGCACCACACCCCTCCGCACGGCTATCCCTCGCAGGGCTATGCGCCCGTTCCGCAGCAGCCCGTGCCGCAGCCTTCGCCGCTCCAGCAGGCTCCCGCGCCGTACATCCCGCAGCAGGCGCCTCCGCAGCGGGGTTATCAGGACCCCCGGCAGCAGCAGCCTCCGCAGCAACAGCCCCAGCAGCACCCGCAGATGCGCCCCGTGGCCCCGCCGCGGCCCGGCGCACCCCGCCCCGCAGCGCCCCGTCAGATGCCGGGCCCCTACGAGGACCCGTACGGCGGTGGCGGCCAGTACCCCGGCCAGTATCAGGGACGCGGTTACTGACGCACACGTTCACCGGGCCCCGTCCGCCGGGTCCCGGGCTTTCGGTCAACTGTCAGAGCCGGGTGACAGGATGACTGTATGAGGTCACCAAGGCTGGCAGCGCTGCACGTTTACCCGGTGAAGGCACTCGGCGGCACAGCACCCGCCGGGGCGACGGTCGAGCCGTGGGGGCTGGCCGAGGACAGACGCTGGCTCCTGTCCACGCCGGACGGCCGCAAATTGCTGACGCAGCGCGAGCAGCCCCGGCTCGCGCTCGCCTCGGCCGAGCCCCTGCCGGACGGCGCCGTGCGGTTGACGGCTCCGGGCATGGAACCGCTGGAGGTCGCCGTTCCCCCCGTCGGCCGGGGGACCACCGTCGTCGCGGTCTGGCACAGCAAGGTCGAGGCGGTGCCCGCCGCGGAAGCGGCGAGCGCGTGGCTGTCCGCGTATCTGGACACCGAGGTCCGTCTCGTGCACCTGGACGCGCCCGAGCACCGGCGCCCGATCGATCCCCGCTACGCCGAGCCGGGCGAGACCGTCTCCTTCGCCGACGGCTTCCCCCTGCTGCTGACCACCGTCTCCTCCCTCGACGCGCTCAACTCCCTGATCGCCCAGGGCGATCACGCCGACGAGGGCCCGCTGCCCATGAACCGCTTCCGCCCCAGCCTCGTCATCGAGGGCACGCCGCCCTGGGCCGAGGACGAGTGGCGCAGGATCCGGGTCGGTGAGGTCACCTTCCGCGTGGCGAAGCCCTGCGGGCGCTGCGTGGTGACCACCACCGACCAGTCGACGGCCGAGCGCGGCAAGGAGCCGCTGCGCACCCTGGCCCGCCACCGTCGCTTCGGTGACCATCTGGTATTCGGCCAGAATCTGATACCCGAGCGTACGGGCAGGGTGCGCAGCGGGGACTCGTTCGAGGTGCTCGCCTAAGCAGGCCCTGCCTGGTTCGGCGGCCCCTCCTCGTCGGTTCCGCTCTCGTCCAGGAGCCGGGAGCGGATCAGGAAGCGGAAGCCTTCCGGCGCCTCCAGCGAGAAGCCGCTCCCCCGCCCGGGGACCAGGTCGACGGTGAGGTGGGTGTGGCTCCAGTAGGCGTACTGGCTGGCGGACATCCAGAACTGCACCGGTTCCGGCACGCCCTCCACCGACAGCTCGCCGAGGAGGACGTCGGAGCCGCCGGTGCGGAACTCCCCGCGCTCGTAGCACATGGGGGAGCTTCCGTCGCAGCAGCCGCCGGACTGGTGGAACATCAGCGGCCCGTGCTTGGCGGTCAGTTCGCGGAGCATCCCGGCCGCAGCCTCGGTGACCGCGACGCGCTCCACCTGCCCGGTACGCGCCTGACTCTGCTCCTGGCCCGCCGTGTGCCCGGCGCCCTCCATCAGAAGAACCCGAGCTTCTTGGGCGAGTAGCTGGTCAGGATGTTCTTGGTCTGCTGGTAGTGGTCGAGCATCATCTTGTGGTTCTCGCGGCCGATGCCCGACTGCTTGTAGCCGCCGAAGGCCGCGTGCGCGGGGTAGGCGTGGTAGCAGTTCGTCCACACCCTGCCCGCCTGGATGGCGCGCCCGGCGCGGTAGGCGGTGTTGCCGTCGCGGGTCCATACGCCGGCGCCGAGGCCGTACAGCGTGTCGTTGGCCGTCGCGATGGCGTCGGCGAAGTCGGTGAAGGGGGTGACGGAGACGACGGGGCCGAAGATCTCCTCCTGGAAGACCCGCATCTGGTTGGAGCCCTCGAGGATGGTCGGCTGCACGTAGTAGCCGCCCTCCAGCTCGCCGCCGAGTTCCGCGCGGGCGCCTCCCGTCACCACGCGGGCGCCTTCCTTCTGCCCGATGTCCAGGTAGGAGAGGATCTTCTCCAACTGGTCGTTGGACGCCTGCGCGCCCACCATCGTCTCGGTGTCGAGCGGGTGCCCCTGGACGATCCGCTCGGTCCTGGCCGTCCCCGCCTCCAGGAAGCCGCGGTAGTGGCCCTGCTGGATGAGGGCGCGGGAGGGACAGGTGCAGACCTCGCCCTGGTTGAGGGCGAACATCGTGAAGCCCTCCAGCGCCTTGTCGTAGAAGTCGTCGCTGTCGTCGGAGACGTCGTCGAAGAAGAGGTTGGGGCTCTTGCCGCCCAGTTCCAGGGTGACGGGCTTCAGGTTCTCCGAGGCGTACTGCATGATCAGCCGCCCCGTCGTGGTCTCGCCCGTGAAGGCGACCTTGGCCACACGCGGGCTGCTGGCCAGCGGCTTGCCCGCCTCGGCGCCGAAGCCGTTGACGATGTTGACCACGCCGGGCGGCAGCAGGTCGGCGACGAGGCTCATCCAGTAGTGGACGGAGGCCGGGGTCTGCTCGGCGGGCTTGAGGACGACGGCGTTGCCCGCGGCGAGCGCGGGCGCCAGCTTCCAGACGGCCATCAGGATCGGGAAGTTCCACGGGATGATCTGGGCGACGACGCCCAGCGGCTCGTGGAAGTGGTACGCGACCGTGTCCTCGTCGATCTCGGAGAGGGAGCCCTCCTGGGCCCTGACGGCACCGGCGAAGTACCGGAAGTGGTCGATGGCCAGCGGGATGTCGGCGGCGAGCGTCTCGCGTACGGGCTTGCCGTTCTCCCAGCTCTCGGCGACCGCGAGCTGTTCGAGGTTCTCCTCCATGCGGTCCGCGATGCGGTTGAGGACCTGCGCGCGCTCCGCCGCGGGCGTGCGGCCCCACTGGCCGGCCGCCGCGTGGGCCGCGTCGATGGCGCGCTCCACGTCGTCGGCCGTGCCGCGGGCCACCTCCGTGAAGCTCCGGCCGTTGACGGGGCTGGGGTTCTCGAAGTAACCCCCTTGCTTGGGGGCGACGTAGGTGCCGCCGATCCAGTGGTCGTATCGCGACTGGTAGGACATGAGAGCGCCGTCGGTCCCGGGCGCGGCGTAGCGGCTCATTGTGCGGGCCTCCCCTGCCTCGATGTGCCCGCCTGCTGACGTCCGGCGGGGCGTCCCGCGTCCGTGATCAGTGATCAGTGATCCGTGACTCGATCGGTGATCCGTGGACGCCCTGCCACCGGCGGGCTCTTGTGCGGGACGTTAAGAGAGGCGACGTTGCGGATACGTTGCGCGGCGCGCGGGAACGCGCCCCTCGCGTCCGCCAGTGCGCTCGCCCGTTTCGGCCAGCCCGTAGGCGCGGCGCAACTGGCCCACCCGCGCGGCCAGGGTCGGCCGCAGCGGATCGCCGTCCAGACGGCTGCCGAGCAGCGCCTCCCACGCCTCCAGATCGTCCTCGCCCCACGGGCTGCGCACCCACGTCTCCAGCAGCGAGGCATCCCTGCGCGCCAGCAGCCTGCGCCGCATCCGGTCCTCCAGGAGCTGCCGCAGCCTGACGGCGCCGGGCGCCTCGGACGACGGGAGCAGTGGCCCGCGGTAGGCGGCGAGCGCGCCCGCGAGGTCACCGGCGGCGAGCGCGTCCGTGACGGTGTCGAAGTCCGTGGTCAGGCGGCGGCGCAGCCGGTAAGGGCGGGATTCGAGGAGCGGCCCGAGCAGTTGCCGCAGCCGGGAGAGTTCGGCGCGCAGGGTGACGGGCGTGACGTCGCGCTCCCCGTACAGTTCGAGGCTCAGCCGGTCCCCGGTGAAGCCGTCGGGATGTGCGGCCAGGAGCAGCACGATCTCGCTGTGTCTGCGGCCGAGACGCAGCGAGGGGCCGCCTCCGACGTGGAGCACCGCCTCGTCGCGGCCGAGGACTTCGAGCACGTCCGGGCTCTGCCGACCGGGTCCTGGCCCGGCTCCGGGTCCAGGGCCGGGGCCGAGTTCGGCGAGGTGGGCCTCGGCGGCGCGGGCCGTGGCCTGGACGAGGGCGAGGCTCTGCGGGGCAGCGAGGTGGTCGCCTCCCGTGATGTCGACGGCGCCGATGACGCGGTGGGTGCGCGGGTCGTGGAGGGGCGCGGCGGCGCAGGTCCAGGACTGGACGAGGCGGTTGTAGTGCTCGGCCGCGAAGATCTGCACGGCGTGGTCGACGGCCAGTGCCGTGCCGGGCGCGTTGGTGCCGACGAAGCGCTCGTCCCAGCGCGCGCCGGGCACGAAGTTCATGCGCTCGGCACGGCGCAGCACCTGTGAGTGGCCCTCGACCCACAGCAGGCGGCCCGTCTCGTCGCAGACGGAGAGCAGGTGGGCGCCGTCGTCGGCGATGGTGCCGAGCAGCTCGCGGAAGAGCGGCATCACCCGGGCGAGCGGGTGCTCCTCGCGGTAGGCGGCCAGATCGGCGTCGGCGAGTTCGACGCGGGCCAGCCGCTCCGGCTCGACGGCGGCTCCGGCACTGCGGCGCCAGGAGTCGGCGACCACGTGCCGCACGGGCGCGGTGATGGCGCCCTCCGTCAGAAACGCCTCGTGGGCACGGAGCACCTCTCCGGTCCGCTCGGCGGGATCCGACCCCGTTTCCAGCGCCAGCCATGGATTCAGCACCCTGTCATCGTGCCGCCGGGCAGGGCGGTCGGCAACGCTCTGCACCGAGTCATCACGGGGTGTGAACAAGGTGGGGGTGCGCGGGGAGCGTGCGGGTGCTTCCGGGCTCCGGTGCCGGGCGCCGCCGAGCCTCACCACCTCGTCGCGCCACCTCGTCGCGCCACCTCGTCGGCCCGCCCGGCGTCAGCCGCGCGGACCGGTCCTGACCCGTGTGTCAGCCGCGGCGCACCCTGGTACCCATCCCGCATGCACACGGACGCTCCCCTCACCACCCTCACCACCCTCACCGACGCCGAGACCCAAGGGCTGGACGCGCACTGGCGCGCTCTCAACTACCTGTCGGCCTGCCAGCTCTATCTGCGGGACAACCCGCTGCTCACGGAGCCGCTGCGACCCGAGCACATCAAGCCCCGGCTGCTCGGCCACTGGGGCACGGTCCCCGGCCTCGGTCTCGTCTACACGCATCTGAACCGGCTCGTCCGCGCCCGCGGCCGGGACGCGCTGTGCGTCTGGGGCCCGGGACACGGCGCCGCCGCCGTGCTGGCCGGAGCGTGGCTGGAGGGCACGTACGGGGAACTGGAGCCGGACCGCTCACGGGACGCGGCGGGCATGCTGCGCCTGTTCCGCGACTTCTCGCAGCCGGGCGGCGTCCCCAGCCACACGGCCCCCGGCGTGCCCGGCTCCATCCAGGAGGGCGGCGAGCTGGGCTACTCCCTGGCGCACGCCTACGGTGCCGCCTTCGACAACCCGGACCTGCTGGTGTGCGCTGTCGTGGGGGACGGCGAGGCGGAGACGGGCCCGCTGGCCGCCTCCTGGCACGCCGACAAGTTCCTCGACCCCGTGCACGACGGCGCCGTCCTGCCGGTGCTGCACCTGAACGGGTACAAGATCGCCAACCCGACGGTGCTCTCCCGCATCCCGGAGGACGAGCTGGACGCGCTGCTGCGCGGCTACGGACACGAGCCGCTGTACGTCACGGCCACGCCAGGATCCGATCCGGCGGACGTGCACCGCGCGATGGCGGCGGCGTTCGACGGGGCGCTGGACCGCATCGAGCGCTATCAGCGCGAGGCACGCGAAGGAGGCAAAGAGGCACGCGAAGGGGCCGGGCCGCGCCGCCCGTGGCCGATGGTCGTGCTGCGCGCGCCGAAGGGCTGGACGGGACCGCACGAGGTGGACGGCAAGCAGATCGAGGACACCTGGCGCGCCCACCAGATCCCGGTGTCCGGAGTGCGCGAGGACCCGGAGAAACTGGGCGAACTGGAGCGCTGGCTGCGCTCGTACCGCCCGGAGGAGCTGTTCGACGACGACGGCCGCCCGCGGGAACACGTGCTGGAGTGCGTGCCGGAGGGTGACCGCAGGCTGGGCGCGAGCCCGCACGCCAACGGCGGGCGGCTGCTGCGCGAACTGCCGCTGCCAGCGCTGGAGGAGCACGCCGTGCCCGTCGAGGCGCACGGGCGCGGCACGCACGAGCCGACCCGCGCGCTGGGCGGACTGCTGCGGGAGCTGATGTCTGCCACGGAGGGGCGGCGCGACTTCCGGCTCTTCGGCCCTGACGAGACCGACTCCAACCACCTCCAGGACGTGTACGACGCCACGCCGCGCACCTGGCAGGCACGGCAACTGGAGGGGGACGAGCATCTGGGCCCGCACGGGCGGGTGCTGGAGGTGCTGTCGGAGCATCTGTGCCAGGGCTGGCTGGAGGGCTATCTGCTGACCGGGCGGCACGGGCTGTTCGCGTCGTACGAGGCGTTCGCGCACGTCGTCGACAGCATGGCGGGGCAGCACGTCAAGTGGCTGCACAGCGCCCGCGAGGTGGCGTGGCGGCGGCCTGTCGCCTCCCTCAACTACCTGCTCACCTCGCACGCGTGGCGCCAGGACCACAACGGCTTCTCGCACCAGGATCCCGGCTTCATCGACCACGTCATGAACAAGAGCCCCGAGGTCGTCCGCGTCTATCTGCCGCCGGACACCAACACCCTGCTGGCCGTCGCCGACCATGTGCTGCGCACGCGGGACACCGTCAACGTCGTCGTCGCGGGCAAGCAGCCGTGCTTCGACTGGCTCGGCCTGGAGGAGGCGCGGGCGCACTGCGCGCGGGGGCTCGGCGTCTGGGACTGGGCGGGCACGGAGAGGCACGGGCAGGAGCCCGACGTGGTGCTGGCGTGCGCGGGCGACGTGCCGACGCAGGAGACGCTGGCCGCCTCCGCGCTGCTGCGCGAGCACCTTCCGGGGCTGTCGGTGCGGGTGGTGAACGTGGTGGACATCGCGCGGCTGATGCCGCTCACCGCGCATCCGCACGGGCTGCCCGACGCGGAGTTCGACGCGGTCTTCACCCGGGACCGGCCCGTCGTGTTCGCGTACCACGGCTATCCGTGGCTGATCCACCGGCTGGCCTACCGGCGCGCCGGTGGATCAGCTACGGGGCCGCTCCATGTGCGCGGCTACCGCGAGATGGGCACCACGACCACGCCGTTCGACATGGTGGTGCGCAACGACCTGGACCGCTACCGGCTGGTGATGGACGTCATCGACCGCACACCGGGTCTCGCGACGCGTGCGACGGCGGTGCGGCAGCGGATGGAGGACATGCGCACCCGGCACCGTTCCTGGATCAGGGAGCACGGCACGGACATGCCGGAGGTCGCCGGGTGGACGTGGTCCGGGCCCGAGGAGGAGTCCGGCGCCACGCACACGTGAGGCACCGTCACGCACAACACCGCGCCGGGGCCCGTGTTGCGGCCCCGGCGCGGTGTTCTGCGTGACAGGCGGCTCAGATCTCGACGTCCTCCAGGATGCCGAGCGCGTCGGGCACGAGCACGGCAGCCGAGTAGTAGGCGCTGACGAGGTAGGAGATCAGCGCCTTGTCGTCGATGCCCATGAAGCGGACGTTGAGGCCGGGCTGGATCTCGTCGGGGATGCCGGTCTGGTGGAGGCCGACGACGCCCTGGTTCTCCTGGCCGACACGCATGGCCAGCACGGAGCTGGTGTTGTCGGCGTTGACCGGGATCTTGTTGCAGGGCAGCAGCGGGATGCCGCGCCAGGAGCGCACGCGCGAGCCCTGGACCTCGGTCTCCGGCGGGTAGATGCCGCGGTTGCTGCACTCGCGCCCGATGGCCGCGATGGTGCGCGGGTGCGCGAGCAGGTACTGCGTCTTGCGGCGCCGCGAGATCAGCTCGTCCATGTCGTCGGGCGTGGGCGGGCCCGAGCGGGTGTGGATGCGCTGCTTGAGGTCGGCGTTGTGGAGCAGCCCGAACTCACGGTTGTTGATCATCTCGTGCTCCTGCCGCTCCCGCAGGGCCTCGACGGTGAGCCGCAGCTGCTCCTCGACCTGGTTCATCGGGTCGTTGTAGATATCCGCGACGCGGCTGTGGACCCGCAGCACGGTCTGCGCGACGCTCAGCTCGTACTCACGCGGCTTCAGCTCGTAGTCCACGAACGTGCCGGGCAGCGCCGCCTCGCCGACGTGCCCGGAGGACATGTCGATGTCGGCCTCGCCGCGCTTGTTCTGGCGCGGGACGGACCGTCCGAGATAGCTGTCCAGGTGCTGGCGCAGGGCCGGGGACTGCTGGGCCACCTCCTGGAAGGCGGAGGCCGGGAGGGCGAGCACCGTGCAGCGGGTGAGCGCCTTGAGGGTGTAGTCCCAGTCGCCGGGGTCGGGGGTGAGCGCATCGTCGCCCGCGTGGTCGCCGTCGGCGAGGACACCGAGGGTGACGGGCTCGTCGTACTTGCCGCTGCCCTCCTTCTGGAGCTTGCCGTGCGCGATGAGGAGCAGTTCGTCGGCCGTGCTCCCCTTGGTGACGACGGTGTCGCCCGCGCTGTACTCGCGCTGGTTGAAGCGGCCCGCGAGCGCCTCCAGTGCCCCCTGGTCCTCCAGTTCGCGCAGCAGGGGCAGTTCGCGCAGTTCGCTGGGGATGACGCTGATGTCGGCGCCCGTGTTCGAGAACTCGACCCGTCCGTCGCCCAGGGTGTGGGTGAGGCGCCGGTTCACGCGGTAGGCGCCGCCCGTCGTCTCCACCCAGGGGAGGATCCGCAGCAGCCAGCGGGTGGAGATCCCCTGCATCTGCGGGACGGTCTTGGTGGTGGTGGTGAGGTTGCGTGCTGCCGCTGTGGCGAGGCTCAGGTTCGGGGCTGCGGGCTGCGCTTCGGGCTGCGTGGTCATCGGGAGAGGACCTTCCGTGCTGTCGCTGTGGGAGTGCGGGCGGCGCGACGGGCCCGCGCGCGGTGCGGGGCCTGCCGGGGGAACTGGAGGGGCTACGGGCTACGGGGGCACGCGGTACGAGCTTCGTACGGCGCGGGGCGTGGAGCGTAGGGCGTGGGGAAACGGCCGGGCCGTCCGAATCCGGAGAAGAACCCGGAATTTCCGTTTTCCCGCGCTCCGCCGGAGCGCGCTGCCGCGGACACCGTGCGTGTCACCGTGGAGTATTCAGTGCCCGATCTCCACGTCCTCAAGAATCCCGAGCGCGTCGGGCACCAGCACGGCCGCCGAATAGTACGTGCTCACCAGGTACGAGATAATGGCCTTCTCATTGATCCCCATGAAACGGACGGAGAGCCCCGGCTGGTATTCATCGGGAATTCCGGTCTGGTGCAGGCCCACGACGCCCTGCTTCTCGCCCGTGCGCATGGCCAGGACCGAGGTGGTGCCGTCGGAGGTGACGGGGATCTTGTTGCACGGCAGGATCGGCACGCCGCGCCAGGCGGGCAGCGCGTGGCCCTCCATGTCCACGCTCTGCGGATAGATCCCCCGGCGGCTGTACTCGCGGCCGATCGCGGCGATGGCCCTGGGGTGCGCCAGGATGACGCTCGGGTCCTTCCAGACCGTGGCCAGCAGCTCGTCCAGATCGTCGGGGGTGGGCGCGCCCGAGCGGGTGTGGACGCGGTGCCGGTTGTCGGCGTTGTGCAGCAGGCCGAACTCCCGGTTGTTGACCATCTCGTGCTCTTGCCGCTCGCGCAGCGCCTCGATCGTGAGCCGCAACTGCTCCTCGACCTGGTTCATCGGGTGGTTGTAAAGATCGGCGACCCGGCTGTGGATGCGCAGCACGGTCTGCGCGACGCTCAGTTCGTACTCGCGCGGGCTCAGCTCGTAGTCCACAAAGGTGCCGGGCAGGGACGGTTCCCCCGCATGCCCGGCCGCCATCTCGATGGCCCGCTCGCCGTCCTCGGTGCGCTGCCCGGGGATGCTCTCGCGGTCCGACTCCACATGGGCGCGCAGGCTCTCGGTGCGGCCCGCGACCTCGTCGAAGTCCGCGCGGGAGAGGGTGAGGACGGTGCCGCTGGTGAGCGAGGTCAGGGTGTAGTCCCACTCCCCCGCCTCACCGGCCAGCCGCTCCGAGCCGGCGTGCTCGCCGTCCGCGAGGATGCCGAGGGTGGTCTCCTCGTCGTACTTGCCGCGGGCCGTCTTGCGCAGCTTGCCGTGTGCGACGAGGACGACCTCGTCAGCGGGCCGCCCGGCCTCGACGATGGTCTCCCCCGGCCGGAAATCCCGCTGCCGGCAGCGGGAGGCGAGGGCTTCGAGCGCCTCCGCGTCGTCGTAGCCGCGGAGCACCGGCAGCTCCGTCAGCTCCATCGGGATCACCCGCGTCTCGGAGCCCGTGGAGACGAAGTCCACGCGGCCGTCGCCGAGCGTGAGCGCCAGCCTCCGGTTGACCCTGAAGGCGCCGCCCGAAACCTGCACCCAGGGAAGGACCCTCAGAAGCCAACGGGAGGAAATCCCCTGCATCTGCGGGGGCGTTTTGGTAGTGGTCGTAAGATTTCGGGCCGCAGCAGTCGCAAGGCTGAGCTGCGCCTGCTCCTCCGTCCCCTCGCCGCCCGAATTCTGCTCTACCGCAGTCGCCATCGATACCGCCTATCTCCATACCAGTGCGAGGAATTCGCCCCCGCTGCGGCCACGAAACTAGTCCGGCCCGGAAAGAGCGGCAATCGCTCGAAAGAGTAGGCGGCTCCGGGAATGCTCACCGGCCAGACGGGGTAACCCTCGTCACCTGATTCCACATTCGACACATAGGGTGACACGGCACCCGTGTTGCTCACTGTCCGCGACAATTCCGGCCGCCGGGCGCACAAATGGATCACGGGTGCACGGGAAGACACGCCCCCGCAGCCCGTCGGCACGGCGCGACGAGTAAGGTCGGTTCCCTCGCGAGGGGGAACCGCGACCGGACCCGGGGAGGGCTGACCATGCCCCGGTGATTTCGCTCTCTTTGCGCCTCTCGCGCATGTACCGCACTCGGTGAGGTACGCACGAACGGGGAGAAGGGGGTGAGAGCTGTGCGTTCCATCGTCGGCCTGTGGCGGTGGCGCGGCAATCCGCTGTGCCGCCGCAGCGACCGCCGGGAAGCGTGGCTGGCCTTCTGGGCGGTGGTACTGATCGTCCTCGGAGCACCGCTCGTCGGCTGGCTCGGCACCGTCAAGGCACACGACGCGCTGCTCAGCACCGTCGAGCAGCAGCGGCAGAACCGCCACCAGGTGTGGGCCAGTGCGGAGAGCCTGGCGACCCGTCCCCCCGTGGACACCGATCCGGAGTCCGCAGCGGAGCCCGACACCCGGCGCCAGGTGACGGCCCGCTGGACAGGACCCGACGGAACCAGCCACTCCGGCACGGTTCGCGCGGGGCACGGCGTGCAGCCCGGTGAGCGCTTCCGCATCTGGACCGACGACCAGGGCCGCATCGCCTCCCGCCCCATGACGGAGCGCAGCGCGGGCTCGCACGCCGCGCTGGCCGGGCTGGCGGCGGCCGCGGGTACGGCCGGGGCGCTGGAGGCCGCGCGACGGCTCGCGATACGGCAGGTCATGCGACGGCGCTACGCGCGCTGGGACGCGGAATGGCAGCGCATCGGCCCCGACTGGGGCAGGACAGGCACCAGCAACTGAGCCGTCGCCGCTGTCACCGCTGTTCCCGTCGGCGGCGGTGCGCCGAAGTTGTGGGCAATCGTCCCGCCGACGTGTGCGTCTCCGCAGGGCGGCAAGCGTGGGACCCGTCAACCTGGTGGTCCGGCGCACGCTACGGTGGTGCCCAGCCAACGCGCGCAGCGATGCGCCTTAGTACGCACGAGGTTGGGGCACAACTCTCCATGGCACAGGGCTCGGTCCAGGTGACGCACGCCGGTACGTCGCGGTGGCGGCGGCGCACGGGAGAGTACGCCACCCTCTCGGCCGCCCTCGAAGCCGCGGCGGACGGTGATGTGCTCACCGTCGCGCCCGGCACGTACCGCGAGAACCTCGTCCTCGACCGCGCCGTCACCGTCCGCGGCCCGGAGCGCGCGGCGAGCGGCTCCGTGCGCATCGCCCCGGCCGACGGCGTCGCGCTGACCGTCCGCGCCTCGGCCGTCGTGCAGGACCTCCAGATCGAGGGCCAGGACTCCGCTTCCCCCGCGCTGCTCGTCGAGGACTGCGCCCCCGAGCTGAACGGGGTGCGGGTGATGACGCGTTCGGCCGCCGGGATCGAGGTGCGCGGCGGCGCCCGGCCCACGGTGCGGCGCTGCACCGTCGACAACCCGGCGGGGCTCGGCATCAGCGTGACGGGCGGCGCCGGCGGGGTCTACGAGGAGTGCGAGGTCGTGGCGGCCGGGCAGTCCGGGATAGCGGTGCGCGACGGCGCACACCCCCGCTTCGAACGCTGCCGCGTCCACCACGCGTCCGGCGCCGGGCTCTCCCTGCACGGTGAGGGCAGCGCCGCCGAGGCCGTGGGCTGCGAGGTGTACGAGATCAAGGGCAGCGGCGTGCAGGTCACCGCGCGCGCCACAGGCCATCTGACGGACTGCCAGGTGCACCGCACCTCGGCCGACGGCATCACCCTCGACACCGACGCCGTGCTCACCCTCGCCGACTGCGACATCCACGACATCCCCGAGAACGCCGTCGATCTGCGCTCGCGCTCGGTCCTCACCCTCACCCGCTCCACGGTGCGCCGCTTCGGCCGCAACGGCCTGTCCGTCTGGGACCCCGGCACCCGCGTGGACGCCAACAACTGCGAGATACACGAGAGCACGGGCGACTACCCCGCCGTGTGGGTCAGCGACGGCGCCACCGTGGTGCTGGACTCCTGCCGGGTGCACAGCGTGCCCGACGCGCTGTTCGTGCTCGACCGCGGCTCGCGGGCCGACGTCGTGGACAGCGACCTCACACAGGTGCGCGGCACGGCGGTCTCCGTGAGCGACGGCGCGACGGTCCAGCTCGACGACTGCCGGATCAGGGACGCCGCCACGGGCGCCTGGTTCCGCGACCACGGCAGCGGCGGCACCCTCGCCAACTGCACGGTGGACGGGGTCGCGACGGGCTTCATCGTCACCAAGGGCGCCGACCCCACTGTCGAGCGCTGCACGGTCACCTCGCCCGCCGAGGCGGGCTTCTACGTCTCGGCCGAGGGCCGCGGCACCTTCCACGGCTGCCGCGTCACAGGGTCCCAGGGCTACGGCTTCCACGTCATCGACGGCTGCCGCACGACGCTGCGCCGCTGCCGTACGGAGCGGTGCGCGCGCGGTGGCTACGAGTTCGCGGAGGAGGGCCCGACGGTCGAGGACTGCACCAGCGACGAGAGCGCCGCCGCCGTCTCCCCCGCCACCGACCTCGCCGCACCCGCGGCACCCTCGACAACGGGGCTGCTGACCGCGCCCGCCGCCGTACCGGCCCGTGCCACTGCCGAGGCGAAGACCGCAGGGCCCGGCGACGGCACGGCGCAGGGGCAGGGGCAGCCCGCCGAGGACGGCCCGTCGCGCCCCTCGTCGGAGGTGCTGGGCGAACTCGACGCGCTGGTGGGCCTGGAGAGCGTCAAGCGCGAGGTGCGCGCGCTCACGGACATGATCGAGGTGGGCCGCAGACGGCAGCGGGCCGGTCTCAAGGCGGCCTCGGCCCGCCGCCACCTGGTCTTCACCGGCTCCCCCGGCACCGGCAAGACGACGGTCGCGCGGCTGTACGGGGAGATCCTGCGCTCCCTCGACGTGCTGGAGCGCGGCCACTTGGTCGAGGTCTCCCGGGTCGATCTGGTGGGCGAGCACATCGGCTCGACGGCGATCCGTACGCAGGAGGCGTTCGACCGGGCGCGGGGCGGGGTGCTCTTCATCGACGAGGCGTACGCGCTCTCCCCCGAGGACTCGGGGCGTGACTTCGGGCGCGAGGCGATCGACACCCTCGTGAAGCTGATGGAGGACCACAGGGACGAGGTCGTGGTGATCGCGGCGGGCTACACGGCGGAGATGGAGCGCTTCCTCGCCGTCAACCCCGGTGTGGCGTCCCGGTTCTCGCGCACCATCACCTTCGGCGACTACTCGCCCGAGGAGCTGCTGAGCATCGTGGAACAGCAGGCCGAGGAGCACGAATACCACCTGGGCGAGGGCACGGGAGAGGCGCTGCTCAAATACTTCACCGTGCTGCCCAAGGGGCCCTCGTTCGGCAACGGGCGCACGGCGCGGCAGACGTTCGAGGCGATGGTGGAGCGGCACGCGGGCCGGGTCGCCCAACTGGGCGACCCGAGCACCGACGACCTCACGCTGCTCTACGCCGACGACCTGCCCGACTCGGTGGTCTGAGCCGCCGCCTCCCGGCGGCCTTCGGCGGCGCCCCTGGCCTCGGCGGCGCGGTTCTCCGCCTCCTTGGCCGCCACGTCCGGGTCCACCACCAGAGGGGGCTCGGCGACACCGGCCGTCGTCCCCGCCTCGGCCGTCCCCGCTCCCTTCGGATCCGCCGCGCTCGCCGACCGCTCCGGCTGGCGCGGCACGCCGCACAGCCCGGTCTCGACGGGCCGCCGCTCGCGCAGCCTGGCCAGCAGCCGGTCGCGTTCCTCGCCGAACGCGGGGTCCGCCTGGTACTCGCCGTGCCCCAGTATCGGCGCGGGCAGCGGCTGTTCGACGGTACGGCCGTAGGCGAGCGGGTCGAGCAGGGGTCCCCTGTCCACGTCGGGGCCCTTGCCGTTCGGCAGCCGCACGGGGCCGCCGATGGGATCGGTGAAGCGCCACAGGTTGCGCCAGCAGTCCAGCTCCCGGTGCAGGTCCCGCAGTTGCTGGGGGCCGAAGTAGGCGGGGAACCAGCGCCCGTAGAGCCGTTCCAGTGGCGAGCCGTACGTCAGCAGGGCCACATGGCGGCGCGTGACCGGGTCGAGCTGCCAGATGGCCGCCGCTGACAGGACGCTGCCCTGGGAGTGCCCGGAGAGCACGAGCCGTCCCCCGGTCTGCTGGGTCCACATGCCGATGCGCCAGGCCAGGTCGGGCACGGCGCGCTCGGCGTAGCAGGGCGGCGCGAAGGGGTGCGCGGCGCGGGGCCAGAAGGTGCCCACGTCCCAGAGGATGCCGATGGTGCGGCGCGCCGAGGGGTCGCGGTAGGCGCGGCGGCCCCAGGTCAGCAGGAGCAGGAACGCGAAGCCGATCAGCCAGGAGCCGAGCGCCTGCACGGTCTCGGCGAAGCCGTCGACGATGGCGGGCAGCCCGTCGGCCGCGCGCCCCGGCACCTCGCCCGTGGTCCAGGCGCCGAGCACGGCGAGGCCGCCGAGCAGCAGCGTGATGAGGGCGACGGTGCCCACCAGCCAGGGCGCCGAGTCGGTGAGCCCCGCACGCGATACGGCACCGGCGATGCGGCGGGAGCGGGTGGCGTCGGGCACCACGCCCGGGTAGCCGCGCTCGACGTCCTCGGTCAGCGCGCCCGCCTGCCGCCACACGTGGACGCCGAACCAGCACACCAGCACCAGGACGGCCGCCAGCAGCAGCGGGATGACGGATGCCTGCCAGCTCAGCACCGTGGGCGGGCCCTCCAGGTGGGCGCCGCGCATGCCGGGGGTGCTGGAGCCTCCGTCGAGCCAGTCGCCCATGCGCTGTGCGACGCCGCCCGACATGATCCCGCCCAGCCCGCAGGCAAGCATGGCGACCGACGCCGAGCCCAGCCCCTTGAGCGCGGTGCGCGCGACGGGGCGCTGCGAATACAGGAGAAGGCCCAGGGCGCCGAGGGCCACGACGAGGGCGCCCTGGAGGACGGCGATGACGCCGAACGTCTCGTCGCCGGGGAGTTCGCCCCCGGCCGAGACCCAGCCGGGGCGGGACCAGAGCGCGTGGCCGACGGCGAGCACCAGCACGGCGACGGAGGCGCCCGGCAGGGCCCTGACCGCCAGTTCGTCGACGCGGTCGTCCGGACTGCTCTCCTTGCGGCCCCTGCTGCACACCACGTACAGGACGCACAGCGCACCGGCCACGGCCAGCAGCCCGATCGCCCAGCCCGCCGCGTTCAGCGCGGCGCTGCCGCCCGGCTCGCCGTCGTGGCGGGTGGTGGCGGCCGTCAGCGCGGCGGCGACGGTGAGGAACCCGGCAGCGGTGTGCGCGGCACGCAGCCGGGCGACGAGCCGCTTGCCGTACCAGAAGCCGGGCAGGCAGAGCGCGGGCCTGCCGTCGGCGGCGCAGTCGTCCTCGTCGATGGGCTTCTGGAGCGGCGGCTGCGACTCGTAGGCGCTCCAGGTGCGGTGCGAGAGCCACCACAGCAGGACGGTGAGCGCGACGGGCAGCAGCGCCGCCAGGGCGAGGCGGCGGCCCGGCTGGCTCCACCAGCCGCCGTTGCCCGCGCGGTCGGCGGCCATGAAGCCGAGCCAGGAGTGGTCGGCCACGCACAGGGACGCTCCGGCGCACTGCCAGGCGACGAGGTCGAGCGCCACCTCGCAGGCGGCGGCGACGAGCAGCACCGTCAGGCTGAGCGAGAGCAGCCGCACCAGGACGCCGTGGACCCGCACGGCCTTGCGGCTGCCTCCGGCGGCGGGGCGCATCCAGTGCGCGAGGTTGGCGACCATGAAGGGCAGCAGGAGCAGCCAGAGCGCGCGGGCGCCGTTGCCCGAGGTGAGGTTGCACCAGGAGTACGCCTCGGGCACCGGCTTGTCGGTGTAGTCGCCGGGGCGGGCTTCGGCGTCCATGTCCTCGCCGCGCCGGTAGACGGCTGCGGTGGCGTCCCCCGTGACGCGTTCGGGGAAGGGGGCGTCGAGCATCTCGTCGGGCGTGGTGCCGCCGACGCCGTGGACGAGGAGTTCGAGGTTGAGCCCGGAGGCGTCGGGCCCGGGAGCGGGTTCAGGGCCGGGCCGGGAAGCGGGCCGGGGAGCGGAGGGGGCGGGAGGCGGTTCGGAACGCGTCGCCGAGGCGTGGGAGTGCTTCTTGTCGGAATGCATGCTGATGGTCCCCCGAGGTCTGTGGCTGTGATCGCCTTCCAGGATCGCTTCCCCGTACCGTCGCGCGCATCCCCTACCGGTGAAGGTGCAGCGAAATCGTCACTCGCGCGGCGGCCCTGCCCCCATGGGAGGATGAGCGCGACCGACGTGCGGGTGACGAAGGGACTATGGCGCGGTGAGCGACAACCAGAACCTCCTCGCGGAGCAGCGGCGGGCGCTCATCCTCGAAGAGGTGCGCCGCCGTGGCGGGGCGCGGGTCAACGAACTGACCCGCAAGCTGAACGTCTCGGACATGACGGTGCGCCGGGACCTGGACGCACTGGCCAGGCAGGGCGCGCTGGAGAAGGTGCACGGCGGTGCCGTCCCCGTCGCCGAGGCGAGCACGCACGAGCCGGGGTTCGAGGCGAAGTCGTCGCTGGAGCTGACGGCCAAGGAGGACATCGCGCGGGCCGCCGCCGCGATGGTCCAGCCGGGCAGCGCCATCGCCCTGTCGGGCGGCACCACGACGTACGCGCTCGCGCAGCACCTCATCGACGTCCCGGACCTGACGGTCGTCACCAACTCGGTCCGGGTGGCCGACGTCTTCCACACCGCGCAGCGCGCCGGGAGCGCCGTCCGCAATCCGCGCCCCGGCGCCGCGACGGTGGTGCTCACGGGCGGGGTGCGCACGCCGTCGGACTCGCTGGTGGGCCCCGTCGCCGACGCGGCGATCCGGTCGCTCCACTTCGACGTGCTCTTCCTCGGCGTGCACGGCATATCCGTCGAGGCGGGCCTCTCGACGCCGAACCTGGCCGAGGCCGAGACGAACCGGCGCTTCGTGGGCTCGGCCCGCCGGGTGGTGGTGGTCGCCGACCACACCAAGTGGGGGACGGTGGGCCTGAGTTCGTTCGCCACGCTGGACCAGGTCGACACCTTCGTGACGGACGGCGGGCTGCCGGAGGCAGAGCGCGCCGAGATCGAGGAGCGGCTGCCGGGGTTCGTTGTCGCGGGCGTCTCGGACCCGGCCTCGGGCAACGGCGGCAACGGCGCCGAGACGGCGGACCCCGACGGCGCGGACGACGCCGGTGCGGACGGAACGGGCGGGTTGCCCGGAGGCGCAGACATCTGACGGGGCCGGGGCTAGGGTGAGCGCGCCCGAACGGCAGACCCACCACAGGGGGTACGTCCATGGCGCGCCGACTGCGTCCCGTAGAGCTGGACTTCTCGGACACGGCGCCGGTACGGCTGTCCTTCACGGCGCAGCTCACGGCCGGTCCCGAGGCGGTGTACGTGGCGCTGGCCGAGGACGTCGAGAACTGGCCGCGCTGGTTCACGGCCGTCACCTCGGCGACGCCGACGGGCGGGGGCAGGGGCCGGGACATGCGGCTCAAGGGCGGCGGCTTCTTCTCCGAGACGATCATGGCGGCACACGCGCCCCAGCGCTACGCGTACCGGATGGACACGACCAACGCGCCCGGCATGCGCGCGATGCTGGAGGACTGGCGGCTGACGCCGACCGCCTCCGGCGGCACCGGCGTCCGGTGGACCATGGCGGCCGACGGCACGGCGGCGCTGCGGCTCGCGATGCGGCTGGCGAGGCCCGCCGTTGGCCGCGCCTTCCGCGACGCGATGCGCAACCTGGACCACCGCCTGGCCCCGGCGCGCGCCCCTTCGCGGGGGGCGGAATGAAATGGGGGGTTGCCCCGTTCGTTGGGGGTGTTGCGCGGGACGGTTCGCCGGTGTGGTGGGTGCCGTAGGGTCCCGCGCTGATTTTTGCGCTGCGGCACGGGGGCGCTGCGCTGGGCTGGGCGCCGTGTTCGGCTGCCTGGCCGGTGGCTTCGGCGCGGCGTGTGGTTGCGGTGCGTCGCGGCTGGCGCCGCGTGGTTCTTGGCTCGGGCCGGTGGTCGTGTGGGGTTGGTGTGTGGTGGGGGTCGGTGCCGCGGTGGGGTGTCTCCTCGGGCGGCGACAAGTGCGGGTCGGCTTTTCGTGCCTGCACATACTCGTCGCCACCACTTGCGGGGACACCCCACCACGTCCCCTCCCACCCGGTGGCCACCAGCAGGTCGGTGCCCCCTCGTCGCCACCACTTGCGGGGACACCCCACCACGTCCCCTCCCACCCGGTGGCCAACTCTCCGCCGGTTCCACTTGTTGTGGGCAAGCGTCCCGCTCGGCGAGGGGGCACCGCCCAGCGGTAGCTGGGGGAGGGTGGGCACAACCCACCCACCGGCCCGCAGCACGCGAACGAACCCCAAGGGGCACCCACAGAGCGCACCCCTACGAGAAACGGGCACCCCGTGAAGGGGCACACCAGCGTGAAGGGGCAACCCTGTGTTTCCTTGCGCGCCCCGCGAAGGGGGACCGTTAGCCGGGCCAGTCGCCCGTCGCGAGGAAGGTCTCGATCGCCTGCGCGTACGGGCGGATGTCCAGGTTCTGCTCGGCGAGCCAGGCGTCGGAGTAGTACTTGTCGAGGTAGCGGTCGCCCGGGTCGCAGATCAGGGTGACGACGCTGCCGGTGCGCCCCTCCGCGACCATCTCCGCGACGATCTTCAGCGCGCTCCACAGCCCGGTCCCCGTGGAGCCGCCCGCCTTGCGCCCGAGCGCCGTCTCCAGGGCCCGCGCGGCGGCGACGCTCGCGGCGTCGGGCACCTTCATCATCCGGTCGATGGCGGCGGGCACGAAGCTGGGCTCCATCCGGGGCCGACCGATGCCCTCAATGCGCGAGCCGCTGTCGCTGGAGACGTGGGGGTCACCCCGCACCCAGCCGTCGAAGAAGCAGGAGTTCTCGGGGTCGGGCACGCAGACGCGGGTGTCGTACTGCATGTACCGCACATAGCGGGCGATGGTCGCCGAGGTGCCCCCGGTGCCCGCAGTGGCGACGATCCAGGCGGGTTCGGGGAAGCGCTCGCGGCGCATCTGGTCGTAGACCGACTCGGCGATGTTGTTGTTGCCGCGCCAGTCGGTGGCCCGTTCGGCGTAGGTGAACTGGTCCATGTAGTGCCCCCCGGACTCGGCCGCCAGCGCGGCCGAGACCTCGTACACCGTCCGGGGGTCGTCCACGAGATGGCACCGGCCGCCGTGGAACTCGATCAGCCGGGTCTTCTCCGGGCTCGTCGTGCGCGGCATCACCGCGATGAAGGGCACCCCGATCAGCTTCGCGAAGTACGCCTCGCTGACGGCCGTGGAGCCGGAGGACGCCTCGATGACGGGCCTGCCGAGGCGGATCCAGCCGTTGCACAGGCCGTACAGGAAGAGCGAGCGGGCCAGCCGGTGCTTGAGGCTGCCCGTCGGATGGGTGGACTCGTCCTTGAGGTAGAGATCGATGCCCCACCGCTCGGGCAGCGGGAAGGACAGCAGATGGGTGTCGGCACTGCGGTTGTTGTCGGCCTGGACCCTGCGGACGGCTTCCTTGAGCCAGCTCCGGTAGTCGGGGTCGCTGCGGTCCACGTCAACGGTGGGTACGGCGGTGGGGGGCGGGACGACTTCCTGGCTCACAGCGGGCTGTCCTGGCCCGGATGCCGCTGCCGGTTCGGTGGTGCTCACCCGGCGATCATAAGAGGGGCTCTGGTGGACCGCCCGCCTTGCGTGCACACTGCGGACAGGGGTGTAGGGCAGCAGGGCAGGGGGTACCCGAGCTGCGATGATCTGGTGGGAGGCAGACAGTGGCGGAGCCGGAGTTCGACGCTACCGGAGTGGAGATACGGCGGATGCTCCGTTCGCTCACCCGGGCCGGGCACGTCCTGGTCAGGGACGGCCAACTGGTGCTGATGACGAGCTATGGCAGCGAGATCGACAGTGCGCCTCTGGACAAGGTGCGGATCAGCGGCTATGGGCTGCGTGACCGTGCCATGGCCACTCTGGGCGGCACCCGCTATCTCCTCCAGTTCGGCCTCGGACACCGTGAGGGCCTGCTGAGCGCGGTGCGCACGGCGCGGGCGAAGGCCGCGGCCGAACGTGGTGTCCTGGGGCGCTGAACCCTGGCGGGACGACAGGACGGCGGGACCGACGGGTTCCGCTTGAGGGCCCCGCGTTGCGCGGCTGTACGTGCCGACTCATTCTGGATCTGTGCCCTACGTCACATCTGATCCTTTTGTCGCGCTCGCGCTCGAAGCCTTCCGCGCCCTCCGCAGGGAGCCGTAGTGGTGATCAGTCGAACCGCCAGCCCCAGCAGGCACTGCGCCGTCGAGTTCCAGGCACTCCCGTCCCGTATCGGGCAGGTGCGCAGGATCGTCGGCGCCCAGTTGCGCTACTGGCACCTGGACCCGCTCATCGACCCGGCGACCCTCGGGGTCACCGAACTGCTGGCCAACGTGCACCGGCACGCGGGCCCCGACAAGCACTGCACCGTCGAGCTGGCCTTTCTCTGGGACCGGCTGACGGTCTCCGTGCGGGACCACGATCCGAACCTGCCGCGGGTACGGGCCGCCGACTCCCTCGCGTGCAACGGGCGCGGGCTGGCGATGGTCGCCGCGCTCAGCGCGAGCTGGGGGATGCGCGCCCAGCAGGACGGCTCGGGGAAGGTCGTGTGGTTCACGCTGCCCGCGGCCTTCTCGACGTCGCCGACGTCGCGCAGGCGCCAGGGCGCCCAGGCGCCCGGGGGGCCGGGAAGCGTGGCCCCTGCCCCGTCCCCGCCCGCCGCCATGGCCCTGGAAGGGGCCGCGACGGGACCGGTCACCGGGCCCGGGCAGAGTGCGAACGGGTCCGGCGGGGCGGTGGCCGCCACCCCGTGAGGGGGGGGCGGCCCCGGCCGCCGCCGCGACAGGGGCGCGGGAGGCTACGGCTTGCCGCTCTCGCGGCCGTGCGCGCTCTCGTTCAGCACGGAGAGGCGCCGCCAGTACTCGTCCTCGTCGATCTCGCCCGAGGCGAAGCGGTGGTCGAGCAGACCGAGCGCACCACCCGGTCCGCTCGGACCACCCGGCCCGTGCTCACGCGGCGCGTCCGCGCCCGGGGCGCCCCGCCACGGCCGTCCGGGCCGCCCCGCGCCGCGCCAGACCGTGCGGCGCAGCAACATCACCGCACCGCCGATGACGGCCGCCCAGACCAGCGGGAAGAACAGCACCCACGGCCCCGGTCCCCCGCTCTCGTTCCACTGCGCCAGTGTGTTCATGGCGGTTCAACTCCTCGGTAGCGACGGCCCTGCCGTCTCCTGTGCTTCCTTCGCTACCGAGACTCGCGCGCGCCGCGTCCCGCGTCGTCGTACGCCCAGCGGCTCTCGCACTACCCCGCCGGGAGTACGGGGCGGCCCGGGGGACTCACCGCGCCTGCCCGTGCCGCGAACCCCGCGGCCCCAGTTCGCGGCGCATGCACACGCGGGGCCACCGGTCCAGCCCCGCGCCCGCCTCGTGGGCGCGTATCCGGCGCAGGCCCGGGGTCAGTTCGGACTCCGGGAGGCGGCGGAAGCCGCAGCGTTCGTAGTAGGGCGCGTTCCAGGGGACGTCGCTGAAGGTGGTGAGGGTGAGCGCGGGGACGTCGTCGGCCGTCGCCAGGGACGCGACGTGCTCGATGAGCGCGCGGCCGATGCGGCGGTGCGCGCTGGCGGGGTGCACCGAGATCTGCTCGATGTGCACGTTGCCGTCGACGGGTTCGACCATCACGTACGCCACCGGCGGCCCGTCCCCTCCCCCTGGCCCCCAGCGCGGGCCGGGCCCCTCGCCGTCCTCCGCCACCCACAGGGATCCGGCCCGCGCGTAGTCGCGCAGGACGGCGAGCGGCGGCGGCTCGTCCTCGGCGACCGCGTGCATGCCCAGGTCGCCGAAGGCCAGGCCCGCGGCCCGCTCGATCTCACGCAGGGCTTCGAAGTCCCCGTCCCTCCCCGGTCTGATGCGCATGGAGCTATCCTCCCAGCGCCCCCAGCGGGTCATCGAGCACCGGCTGCCAGGCCAGTTCGGCCGCTCCCACCAGGCTGGCGTGGTCGAGGGAGCTGGCCAGCAGGGGCACGCTGCCGCTCCTCCCCCACAGGCTGCGGTCGGCGACGACGGCGCGCAGCCGGTCGCCGTCGGCCTCCACCAGGGCGCGGTGCAGTCCGCCGAGGACGACGCGGTCCGGGTTGAGGATGTTCACCAGTCCGGCGAGTCCGAGTCCGAGCCGGTCGATGAGGGTGCCGACGGCGGCCCGCACGTCCTCGCTCGTGGCGTACTCGGCGGCGATCAGCTCGCGGGACTGGTCCAGCAGCGAGACCTCGGGTCCTGGCGGGCGCCCGGCCGCCTCCAGGAACGCGAGGGGGTCGGCCTCCACGTCGAGGCAGCCGCGGCTGCCGCAGTGGCAGGGGCGCCCGCCGGGGTCGACGGTCAGATGGCCGACCTCCAGTGCGAGCCCCGAACTCCCGGTGTGCAGGCGGCCGTCCAGGACCAGCGCGCCGCCGACGCCCCGGTGCCCCGTACCGACCACGAGCAGGTGCTGCGCCCCGCGCCCCGCGCCGTGCCGGTGCTCGGCGAGGGCCGCGAGGTTGAGGTCGTTCGCCGTGAAGCCGTTCGCCGTGGTCTCCCCTGAGGGGCCAGGGACGCGCGCTTCGGCGAGGCACTGGTTGAAGACGTCCCGCACGGGCACCCCCGCCTCCCAGGCGAGGTGGAGCGGGTTGAGCGCGGTGCCCTCGGGCTCGGCGACGGCCGAGGGCACCGCGAGTCCGGCCCCCACGCAGCGCCGCCCCGTCTCCCGCAGCAGCCTGGCCCCTTCCTCGACGACCTCGCGCAGCACGCTCGCCGGGTCGGCCTCGACGGTGCCGCAGCCGGGCGCCGTCGCGACGATGCGTCCGCCGAGGCCGACGAGCGCGGCGCGGAAGCCGTCCGCGTGCACCTGCACCGCGAGCACGACGGGCCCGTCCTCCCGGACGGCGAGCCGGTGCGAGGGGCGGCCCTGTGCGCCGACGGCGGCGCCGGGCCGCGAGTCGACGGTGATCAGCCCGAGCGTCTCCAGCTCCGCCGCGACCGCGCCCGCCGTCGCGCGGGTCACGCCCAGCTCGGCGGTGAGCACGGCCCGGGTGGGCGCCCTTCCGGTGTGGACGAGTTCCAGCGCCGGGCCGAGGGCGCTGCGGCCTCTCTCCAGCTTTGTTGTACGCGTGTGGGTCACCCCCCTATTCTTGCTTTGTGCCGACACTGAACAAAATACGGTCGGCGCTGACCGGTGCGATGGGGCGCGGCAGCACTTCCTCTCCCCTCGCGGCTCTCCCCGCGACCGACCCGGTTCTGCGCCGTCTCCGTATCGCCCTCACCGCGTTCTTCGCCCTCGACGGCTTCATCTTCGCCGGGTGGGTCGTCCGCATCCCCGCGATCAAGGAGCAGACCGGGGCCTCTCCCAGCGCCCTCGGTCTGGCGCTGCTCGGGGTCTCCGCCGGGGGCATGGTCACCATGATGCTCACCGGACGGCTCTGCCACCGCTTCGGCAACCACTCCGTGACCGTCGCCTCCGCGCTGCTGCTCTCCCTCAGCGTCGCGCTGCCGCCGCTCACCCACTCGGCGCTGGCGCTCGGGCTGGTGCTGCTGGTGTTCGGCGCCGCGTACGGCAGCATCAACGTGGCCATGAACGCGGCGGCGGTCGACGTCGTGGCCGCGCTGCGCCGTCCCGTGATGCCCGGCTTCCACGCCGCGTTCAGCCTCGGCGGGATGCTGGGCGCGGGTCTTGGCGGGCTGATCGCGGGGCAGCTCTCGCCCACCCGGCACCTTCTGCTGCTGACGGTGCTGGGGCTGCTGATCACCGCCGTCGCGGCCCGTCCGCTGCTCGCGCACGCCGCTCCCCCGCCCCCGGAAGCGCGGCCGGAAGGACCGGGCGGGGAGCCCGCGCGCACGATGACGGGGCGCACCCGCTGGCTGGTGATCGTCCTCGGCCTGATCGCGCTGTGCACGGCCTACGGGGAGGGCGCCCTCGCCGACTGGAGCGCGCTCCACCTCACCGACGACCTGGGCGCGGGGGCCGGGGTCGCCGCGGCCGGGTACTCGGTCTTCGCGCTCGCGATGACCGTCGGACGGCTGTCGGGGACCGCGCTGCTGGAGCGGCTCGGGCCGGTCCGCGCCCTGGTCGGGGGCGGCGCCATGGCCGCCGCCGGCATGCTGCTGGGCTCCCTCGCACCCTCGGTCTGGCTGGTGCTCACCGGCTTCGTGATCACCGGGCTCGGGCTGGCCAACATCTTCCCCATCGCGATCGCACGCGCCGGGGCCCTCGCGGGCCCGAGCGGCGTCGCCGCCGCTTCCACGCTCGGCTACGGCGGCATGCTGCTGGGCCCGGTCGCGATCGGCTTCCTCGCGGAGTGGTTCTCGCTGACGGCGGCCCTGACCACGGTGGCGCTGCTGGCGGGCGTGGCCGCTGCCGTCGCCTATACCACCCGACGTGCGGTACTGGCAGAATCCCGGCCATGAGAACCGCTGACTTGCTCACCGCGCTCGAAGGCGAGGGCGAACTGTTCGCGCGCGCCGTGGAATTCGCTGGCGCGGACGCCGAGGTGCCGTCCTGCCCCGGCTGGCGGGTCCGCGACCTGACGCTGCATCAGGGCCAGGTGCACCGCTGGGCCACCCGCTACGTCGCCGAGTCGCTGACCGAGCGACAGGGCTTTGACGAGGTGAAGGTGGCCGACGAGGAGGTGGCCGACTGGCTGCGGGAGGGCCATGCTCGGCTGGTCACGGCGCTCAGGGAGGCGCCCGAGGACCTGGAGTGCTTCACCTTCCTGCCCGGCTCGCCCTCCCCGCTGCACTTCTGGACGCGGCGGCAGACGCACGAGACGACCGTCCACCGCGTCGACGCCGAACTCGCCACGGGCGGCGCCCTCTCCCCCGTCGCGCCCCGCGTCGCGGCCGACGGGATCGACGAACTGCTCACCGGCTTCGCCACCCGTGCGCGCACCAGGTTCCGCACCGAGACCCCGCGCACACTGCGGCTGCGCGCGACGGACGTGCCCGAGGCGCCCTGGGCGCTGCGGTTCTCCGACGCGCCGCTCCAGGTGACCAGGGAGGACGAGGGCGCGGACGGCCCCGGCCCCGGCCCACTCGACGGTGGCGACTGCGAAGTGAGCGGACCCGCCGAGCTGCTCTATCTCGCCCTGTGGAACCGGCGCTCCTTCGACGGGCTGACGGTCGAGGGCGACGCCTCCCTCGCGGAGCTGTGGCAGGCGACGGCGCGCGTCTGACCTCGGGCCCGGCCCGGCCCGCAAGGTGCGCGGGGCGGGCCGGGCGGATCACGTCGGATCAGGGCACGTCACATCAGGTCAGCGTCAGGGTCCGCTTGAGCGACGCCTCCGCGCTGGTGCCCGCGTAGACCTCGAACTCGCCCGGCTCGACGCGCAGTTCGCCGTCCGGGTCGTTGGTGTGGAAGCCCAGGTCCTCGGCGCCGAGCGCGAAGGTGAGGGTGCGCGACTCGCCCGGCTTCAGGGTGACCCGCTCGAAGCCGCGCAGCCGCCGCACCGGCTGGGCGAGGCTGGCGACCTTGTCGCGGACGTAGAGCTGCACCACCTCGTCCCCCTTCCTGCGGCCCGTGTTCTCGACGCGGACGGTGGCCTCGACCTCGCTCCCGCCGCCGCGCACAGAGGACGCGCTCGCGCTCGCCGCACTCAGTTTCAGGTCCGAGACCTCGAAGGTGGTGTAGCTGAGCCCGAAGCCGAACGGGTAGAGCGGGCCGTGGGGCAGGTCGAGGTACTTGGACGTGTACTTGTTGTCCGGGTCGTAGGGGCGCCCGGTGTTCTCGTGCGCGTAGTAGTACGGCAGTTGGCCGACGGAGCGCGGGAACGTCGCGGGCAGTTTGCCGCCGGGGTTGACCTTCCCGAACAGCACGTCCGCCACGCTGTTGCCGCCCTCGATGCCGCAGTGCCAGGCGTTCAGGATGGCCGGGGCCTCCTCCGCGATGCCGGAGAGCACGAGCGGGCGGCCCGCGAGGACGACGACGGCGAACGGCTTGCCCGTCTTGGCGATCTCCTTGATCAGCCGCTCCTGCACCCCGGGCAGGGTGATGTCGCTGCGCACGGCCGCCTCACCGCTCTGGGCCGCCTTCTCACCGACCACGACGACGGCCACGTCCGCCTTCCGTACCGCCGCCAGCGCCTTCGCGAAGCCGCCGGTGTCCTCACCCTCCACCTCGCACCCCTTCGCGAAGGTGACCTTCGCCCCTGGCGCCGCCTTCTTGACGCCCTCCAGGACGGAGACGGCCGGGTACTTGCGCGCGCCGGGGCCCGCCCAGGTGCCGTGCAGCTCCTGGGTGTCGTCGCCGAGCGGGCCGACCACGGCGATGGCGCCGGTGCCCGCCTCCAGGGGGAGGGTGCCGTCCTCGTTCCGCAGCAGCACGGCGGAGCGGGCCGCGGCCTCGCGTGCCGCACGGCGCGCGGCTGCGGTCGGGTCGCCGATCTGCCCGTCCTCGTCCGCGTAGGGGTTCTCGAAGAGGCCGAGGCGGACCTTGATCCGCAGGATGCGGCGCACGGCGTCGTCCAGCCGGTCCCGGTCCAGCTTGCCGGACTCCAGGAGTTTCTTGCCGTGCTCCGCGTAGGTGGTGCTGACCATCTCCATGTCGACGCCCGCGCCGAGCGCGAGGCGTGCCGCGTCGGCGCCGTCGGCGGCGACACCGTGCGGGATCAGCTCCTGCACGCCGTTGTAGTCGCCGACCACGAAGCCGTCGAACTCCAGCTCCTCGTGGAGGATCTCGCTCAGCGTGTGCTTGTTGGCGTGCGCCGGGATGCCGTTGACGGTGTTGAAGGAGGCCATGACCGTGGCCACGCCCGCGTCGACGGCCGCCTTGAAGGGCGGCAGCGCGATGTCGCGCAGCCGTCGCTCGGAGAGGTCCACGGTGTTGTAGTCGCGCCCGCCCTCGGGGAAGCCGTAGCCGACGAAGTGCTTGGCGCAGGCCGCGAGCCGGTCCTTCGCGCTGTAGTCCTCGCCCTGGTAGCCGCGCACCTTGGCCGCCGTCAGCCGGGCCGTGAGGTACGGGTCCTCGCCGCTGCCCTCGGCCACCCGGCCCCAGCGCGGTTCGCGGCTGACGTCGGCCATCGGCGCGAACGTCCAGTGCACGCCCCACGAACGGGCCTCGCGCGCGCTGACCTCGGCGTCCGAGGCGACCACTCCGGGGTCGAAGCTGGCGCCCTGCGCGAGGGGGACGGGGAAGGTGGTGAGGAAGCCGTGGATGACGTCGAGCCCGAAGACGAGGGGGATGCCGAGCCGGGACTCCTCGACGGCGACGCGCTGGAGGTCGTTGCACTCCTTGGCGCCGACGATGTTGAGGACCGAGCCGAGCCGTCCCTCGGCCGCCGCCTTGCGCGCCGCCTCGTTCTGGCCCTCGCCAGGGCCCGTGTCGGGGTTCCAGGTGAGCTGCTGGAGCTGCCCGAACTTCTCCTCCACGGTCATCCGGGCGAGCAGGCTCCGTACGCGCCGCTCCGTCTTCGGGTCCCGTGCGGCGGCCCGTCGCGCGGCACGGGACGCTCCGGTACCGGGCGCGGCGGGCGAGGCCGGTGCGGCGGCGGCCGTGCCCGCCGGCGGGAGAGCGGTGGCGGACGAGGCCAGGACGGCCGCTCCCGCTGATGCCTTGAACACGCTGCGACGGCTGACGTTCCCGGCCACGTGAGTCTCCTTCGACTTCGACAGAGGCGTTTCGGCAGAGGCGTACGGAAGATGCACCAGGCAACTTGAGTGATCGCAGTCAAACCCGGAGGCGAGAGAGGGGTCAAGGCCTGAACACGCAGTCCCTCACCGGCCAGCCGAACGGACGCACCTCTTCACCTCCTGAAGCCAGTACGTGCCCCGCGCATGAGGTGTGCCCGTCCCCGCGTACGGGGAGACGAAGGGGACGGGACCAGGAACCCCGGGGGGAGGCACCCGATGACCGGTACCGGATCGGGAGCGGGCGCGGGCACAGGGCCGGATGCGGGGCCGGATGCGGGAGCGGACCCGGGCGCGGACCCGGCCTCACCGCACGGGGACCCGGACACCCCAGGGCGGCCCGGCGCTGGGCCCAGGACACAGGCCGAGCGGGACGCGACCACCGTCGAGATGGGCTTCGCCGTCGTCACAGGCGGACTCCTCGCCGCGCTGGCCTACTTCGCGCTCGCCCTCCCCGTCGCCCTCGCGCACCCGGCGGAGCCGGGGCCCTGGCTGCTGGCCGCCAAGTTGACGGCGGTCACGGTGTTCGCCGCGCGCGTCGCGTACGTACTGCTGCGCTGGCGCCACCGGGCCCGTCAGCCGAGCCAGCCGGGCCGGACGAGCCCCGACTCGTAGGCGAGCACCACCAGTTGGGCACGGTCGCGGGCGCCCAGCTTCACCATCGTGCGGCTGACGTGGGTCTTCGCGGTGAGCGGCGAGACGACCAGCCTGCGGGCGATCTCCTCGTTGGACAGCCCGATGCCCACCAGTGCCATCACCTCGCGTTCGCGCTCGGTCAGCTCGTCGAGCCCCGCGGCGGCTGTGGGCTCCTTGGAGCGGGCGGCGAACTCGGCGATGAGACGGCGGGTGACGCTCGGAGACAGCAGCGCGTCGCCGTGCACGACAGCGCGCACGGCCCGCACCAGTTCCTCGGGTTCCGTGTCCTTGACGAGGAACCCGGAGGCGCCCGATCTGAGCGCCTCGAAGACGTACTCGTCCAGCTCGAAGGTGGTCAGCATGACGACCTTCACCTCGCTCAGCGACGCGTCCGCCGTGATGCGGCGGGTGGCGGCGAGCCCGTCGAGCAGGGGCATGCGAATGTCCATCAGGACCAGGTCGGGGCGCAGTTCGCGCACGAGCGCCAGCGTCTCGTCGCCGTCGGCCGCCTCGCCCGCGACCTCGATGTCGGGCTGCGCGTCCAGCAGCGCGCGGAACCCGGCGCGGACCAGGAGCTGGTCGTCGGCGAGCAGTACGCGGATCACGGTGTCTCCCTCTGCGGGCGCGCCGGGTCGGGGCGCGCCGGGGCGTGCGGTGGGCCGACCGGCGGGTCCGGCGGGTCCGGCGGGTCCGGCGGGCCGTCCGGCCGCGGGGCGGCGTCCGGCGCCGTACCGGCGGGCGTCAGCGGGAGGCGCGCGACGACGCGGAAGCCGCCGTCGCCCCGTGGCCCCGCCTCGACGCCGCCGCCGAGCGCGGACGCGCGCTCGCGCATCCCGACGAGCCCGTTGCCGCCGCCGGTGGGCCCGACGCCGTGAGCCGGCCCCTCGTCGTCGACGGTGAGTTCCAGCTCGCGCTCCCCGTAGCGCAGGCGCACCAGTGCCGTGCGGGAGGCGGAGTGGCGCACGACGTTGGTCAGGGCCTCCTGGACGACGCGGAACGCGGCGAGGTCGGCGCCCGGCGGCAGCGGGCAGACGGCGCCCTCGGTCTCGGTGGTGACGCTCAGGCCCGCGCCCTCGGCCTGGTCGGCGAGTTCGGGCAGGCGGCCGAGGCCGGGCGCGGGGGCGCGGGGCGCGTCGCCCGGGGCGCGGAGGGTGTCCAGCACCTGCCGCACCTCGCCGAGCACCTCCTTGCTGGCCGCCTTGATGGTGGTGAGCGCGGTGCGGGCCTGGTCGGGGTCGGAGTCGAGCAGCGCGAGGCCGACGCCCGCCTGGACGTTGATGACGGAGATGCTGTGGGCCAGCACGTCGTGCAGCTCGCGGGCGATGCGCAGCCGCTCCTCGTCGGCCCGGCGCCGCTCCGCCTCCCGCGCCTCAGCCCTGCGGCGCAGCCACTCCTCGCGGCGGGTGCGGGCCAGCTCGGCCGCGGTCACGATCACGGCGGCCCAGGCGAGGATGAACAGCTCGGAGCCCCAGGGCGCCGGGCCGTCGCCGGAGGGCGGCAGCCAGCGGTAGAGCCAGTGCCCGGTCACCAGGTGGCACGCGCAGAAGGCGCCCGCCGCGCCCCAGGCGGCGTAGCGGCGCCCGGAGACGACGGCGGAGAAGACCGCGACGGCCACGCTGACGAAGATGGGCCCGTACGGATAACCGGCGGCCAGATACACCGTCGCGACGGCCGAGGTACCGAAGGCGACCGTGCCGGGCCAGCGGTGACGGAGCATCAGCAGCACGGGTCCGAGCACGAGCAGCACGCGCGCGAACGGGTCGAGCGGCACGCGGTCGCCGAGCTGGTTGGCGGCGGCCACGTTGGAGCCCACCAGTTGGAGGATGAGCAGCGCCAGCGAGGACAGCCACGGCAGCGCCCTGTCGGCACGGGGCTCCTCCAGCCACCGCCGCCAGGGCGGGGACCAGGGAGGGGGCCAGGGGTGCCGGGGGTGCCGGGGGGGTTCGTCGGCGCGCGGAGCAGCGGTGTGCCTGTCGTCGCCGCGCGGGTCGGCCGGGCGCGGGGCGCCGGTGCGCTCGCGGGGTGCGTCGTCCGGTTCGCGGAGAGCGCGTGCCGCGCCGCCGTCCTTCGCCACGGGTTCGGGGCCGCCGTCCTCACGGCGCCGGGGCGGGCCACCGCGCCCACGGAGGGCACGGAGGCCGCCGGAGCTGCGGAAGGCTCGGCGGGGGTTCATGACGTCACGCTAGCCCCGCGCGGGCCGGGGCCGCGTCGACCGAGCGCAGTGATCACGCGTACTCCCCCGGGAGTACGCCCCGCTCCCGCCGGGCCCGCGCCGCGAACAGCCCCGCGCGGGCGTCGGCCGTCACCGCACGAGGCCCACCCCGCGTGCCAGTCCCGTGACGGCGTGGTCGAAGAAGACGCCCCTGTCCGTGACGACGTTCTCGAACTGGCCGAACAGCTCGAAGCTCAGCAGCCCGAAGAGCTGTGCCCAGGTCGCGGCCAGTTCGGCGGCGACGGCCGGCGGCAGCTCGACCCCCGAGACGGTCCAGCAGACGGCGTGCGTCATCGCGTACGGGCGCTGGCGCGGCGTGCGTCGCGTCGGGCTCGCGGAGCGCACCGGCGGCGTACGCGTCACGGACCACGGTGAACAGCGCGAGCCACACCCGCGAGGCGGGGCCCGTGGTCGACTGCGGCGCCGAGTAGCCGGGGACGGGCGAACCGTAGATCAGCGCGTACTCGTGCGGATGCGCCAGCACCCACTCGCGCACGGCCCGGCAGACCGCCTGCCAGCGGGCGAAGTGGGAGGCCGGCGCCTTCTTCGACGGGGTGGGCCCCGACTCGTCGGACGCGGAGCTGCTCGCCGCGGCACCCAAGCACCGTCTTCCGCATCACCGTTCTCGACGGTGACGCGGAAGACGGGGGCGGGGCGGGCCGGGCGGGGCACACCGCTCCGTAGCGGCGACGCGGCCGACCCGTCGCGCCCGTACCCGCCTCCACATCCGCGTCCACATCCGTGTCCGCACCCGCACCCGCACCCGCGTTCGCGGAGTGCGCTACGCGCCCGCCTTGTCCAGCGTGTCGAGCGCGCGCCGCGCCACCGGCCGGTTCCGCACGATGTCGGCCAGCGAGGTGGCGCCGCGCGTGAAGTCGGCGAAGACGTTCCAGGCGGGCCGGAAGCCCGTGAGGGCCGTGTGGATCATGGCGGGGCGCCGCGAGAAGATCCGCAGGAGCCGCCGTCCGACCCCCATCTCGACGCCCAGCCCGGCCTTGATGGCGAAGGCGTAGTTGAGGGCCTGGCGCCTGGCATCCACGGCGTCGTGTGACTCGGCCACACGCACGGCCCACTCCCCCGCCAGCCGCCCCGAGCGCAGCGCGAACGAGATGCCCTCGCGCGTCCACGGCTCCAGCAGCCCCGCCGCGTCCCCGCACACCAGCACCCGCCCGCGCGAGAGCGGGGAGTCCTCCGAGCGGCAGCGCGTGAGGTGCCCCGAGGAGATGCTGGGCTCGAACCCGGCGAGCCCGAGCCTGCCGATGAAGTCGTCCAGATAGCGCTTGGTGGCCGCGCCCTCGCCGCGCGCGGAGATCACGCCGACGGTGAGGGTGTCGCCCTTGGGGAAGACCCATCCGTAACTGCCGGGGAGCGGGCCCCAGTCGACCAGGACCCGGCCCACCCAGTCCTCGGCGACGCTCGGCGGTACGGGGATCTCCGCCTCCAGGCCGAGGTCCACCTGGTCCAGCTTCACCCCGACGTGGGCGCCTATGCGGCTGGCGCTGCCGTCGGCGCCGACCACGGCACGGGCCAGCACCGGCTCGTGCTCGCCGGAGAGCACGACGGCGACGGTGCGGCGGTCCGGCACGTTCGGGCCGTGCTGCTCGACGCGGGAGACGGTGACGCCCGTCCGTATCTCCGCGCCCGCCTCGACCGCCGACTCGACGAGGGCCTGGTCGAACTCCGGCCGGTTGATGAGGCCGAACAGCATGTTCCGGGAGCGGCGGGTGCGCGTCAGCCTGCCGTTCAGCGAGAAGGTGACGGCGTGCACGCGCTCGCGCAGCGGGAGTTCGAAGCCGGGGGGCAGGGAATCGCGCGAGGGGCCGATGATGCCGCCGCCGCAGGTCTTGTAGCGGGGCAGGGTGGCCTTCTCCAGCAGCAGGACGCGACGGCCCGCTACGGCGGCGGCGTACGCGGCGGATGCCCCGGCCGGGCCGCCCCCGACCACGACCACGTCCCAGACGCGCGCCTCGCGCCCCGCCTCGGATCCCTCTGCGGGCTCTTCCCCGGGCTCCGCCTGCTCCCCCGGCTCCTCCGAGGCGCCCCGCTCCTCCGAGACCGCCGGAAGCTCACCACCGTCGGGGGCCTCAGCGCCGTCGGACGCCTCGGCACCGTCAGGGACCTCGGCACTCCCGGACACCTCGGCACCCTCGGACACCCCGGCACCGTCGGGAGTGCGCCCGGTGTCCGGACTGCTCCCGTTCTCGCCCCGTTCGGTGCCCCGGTCCTCTCCTCCGGCTGCGTTCTCGCTGCTCACGATGTGCTTCCGCTCCCGCTCGACCTCGGCTCCGGTATGGCCGTCCGCATCCTACGGCGCGCCCTCACCGGCCCATGCTGTGGGAGGATCGGCGGCACCGACTCGTACGCATGTGCAGTACACATGTCCGTACGTACGTGCCCAACGTCGCGCCCACAAGGAGCGTTCCCATGGACCACAGCCCGGACCTCGGCGGCACCGCCGACAGCCTCCCCGACGGCACCACGCGCTGCGGTGCCACGGACGCCCTCGACGGGGCCGGGGCGGGTATCGCCGCCACCGTCGCGGGGCTCATGCCGAGGGCGCGCGCCGAGCTGGCCGAGCTGGTCGCCTTCCGCTCCGTGGCCGACCCCGCGCAGTTCCCCGTGAGCGAGTGCGAGGCCGCAGCCGACTGGGTCGCCGACGCGCTGCGCGCCGAGGGCTTCGAGGACGTCGCCCTGCTGGACACCCCCGACGGCACCCGCTCCGTCTACGGCTTCCTCCCCGGCCCCGCCGGCGCGCCGACGGTGCTGCTCTACGCGCACTACGACGTGCAGCCCCCGCTCGACGAGGACGCCTGGCTCACGCCGCCGTTCACGCTCACCGAGCGCGAGGACGGGCGCTGGTACGCGCGTGGCAGCGCCGACTGCAAGGGCGGGGTGATCATGCACCTGCTCGCCGTGCGCGCGCTGAAGGCGCACGGTGGAGTGCCGGTGAACGTCAAGGTGATCGTCGAGGGCTCGGAGGAGCAGGGCACGGGCGGGCTCGAACGGTACGCCGAGGAGCACCCGGAGCTGCTGTCCGCTGACACCATCGTCATCGGTGACGCGGGGAACTTCCGCGTGGGCCTGCCGACCGTCACGGCGACGCTGCGCGGCATGTCGCTGCTGCGGGTACGCGTGGACACCCTGGAGGGCAACCTCCACTCAGGCCAGTTCGGCGGCGCCGCCCCGGACGCGCTGGCCGCACTCATCCGCACCCTCGACTCGCTGCGCGCGCCCGACGGGAGCACCGTCATCGACGGGCTGGAGACGGACGCGAGCTGGCAGGGCCTCCAGTACACGGAGGAGGACTTCCGGCGGGACGCGAAGGTGCTGGACGGGGTGGAGCTGACCGGCTCCGGCACCGTCGCCGACCGCATCTGGGCCCGCCCCGCCGTCACCGTGCTGGGCATCGACAGCCCGCCCGTCGTGGGGGCCACCCCCTCCGTGCAGGCGAGCGCGCGTGCCGCGGTGAGCCTGCGGGTGCCGCCGGGTGTGGACGCGGCGAAGGCCGGTGAGCTGCTGGTCTCGCACCTGGAGGCGCACGTGCCGTGGGGCGCGCGGGTGTCCGTCGAACGGGTCGGTCAGGGCCAGCCGTTCCGCGCCGACACCGGCAGCCCCGCGTACGCGGCGATGGCCGCCGCGCTGCGGGAGGCGTACGACGGCGAGGACATGCAGATCGCGGGCCAGGGCGGCTCCATCCCGCTGTGCAACACCCTCGCCTCGCTCTACCCGCACTCGGAGATCCTGCTGATCGGCCTCAACGAGCCCGAGGCCAGCATCCACGCCGTGAACGAGAGCGTCTCGCCCCAGGAACTGGAGCGGATGTCCGTGGCCGAGGCCCACTTCCTGCGCCGTTACGCACGGCAGGACTGAGCGACGCCGCTCCGGCCGGGGCGGCCCCCGCGCGCTTCCCGTTGAGCTGAGCGACCCTGAACGGCAGCGCGCACGCTGGCGCACCGGTAGCACGCGAGGCGGCCGGGCAGACCGCCCCGGCCGCAGCGCGCTTCCCACCACGTCACGCGCAGCCAAGCTGAGCGACGGCGCCCCGGTAGCACGCGAAGCGACTGCGCAGAGACCACCCCGGCCGGGACCGGCTCAGCCCGCCCCGACCGCCGCGCCGTCCCGTGGCGTCACGCGCGACCGAGCTGAGCGACACAGAACGACGGCGCGCACGCCGACGCACACGTAGCCCGCAGGGCAGCCGCGCGGCCCGCCCCGGCCAGGAGCGGCTCAGCCCTCAGCTCTCTCCGACCGCCGCGCCGTCCCGGCCGCGCCCCGGCACCCGCTCCGGTTCCGCTTCCCGCTCCCACTCGGGTTCGCGTGCGCGGGAGCCCGCGCCGACCGGGACCCCCGCCTCCAGATACAGCGGGCACCCCTCCTCGCGGGCGCGCAGCGCGCGGCGCAGGCGCTCCAGCCGTACGGGCGGCAGCAGGCTCGCGGCCTCGTCCTCGGTGACGAAGCGCCAGTCGCGCAGTTCCGCGCCGGGCAGCAGCAGTGTGCCCGCCGCCTCCGCGCCGAGGTGGCCGCCGTCGAAGAGGAGGCGCAGCCCGCCGTAGCCGGGCGGGCGGGGCGGCTCCCAGTCGGTGACCAGGAGGCGCGGTTCCCTCTCCAGCCGCAGCCCCAGTTCCTCCGCGACCTCGCGGATCCCGGCCCGCGCGGGGGCCTCTCCCGCCTCGACGACGCCGCCGGGGAACTCCCAGCCCGGTTTGTAGGTCGGGTCCACGAGGAGCACGCGGTCGTGCTCGTCGAAGAGCAGCACCCCGGCGGCGACGGTCTCGGCCGTCGGTTCCGGTGTCTGCACGATGTCCATGGCCCCGGCGCCGTCGCGTATCGCGTCCACGATCCGCTCCGCCGTCTGGCGCGGGGTGAGCCGCGAGGTGTCGATGGCGTGGGCCTCGGCCGAGAGCCGGCCGAGCGCGGCGCCGTAGTGCGGCAGATGGCCGAGGCACCAGCGTCGCGACGACTTGCCCTCGGTGGCGGCACGCTGGTCGATACGTGCCCGAAGGATCGTTTCATCGGCGTGCAGCAGAAGATGGCGGACCTCGACGCGGCGGGCGGCGAGCGCGCCGAAGATCTCGTCCCTGTACTCCTGCCGCAGCAGCGTCATCGGGGCGATCAGCGGTCCCTCGACCTCCGTCAGCAGCGCGGCGGCGGTCTCCGCGACGAGCCGCCGCCACGAAGGCAGGTCCTGGAAGTCGTCGACCTGGCCGAGGCGTTCCTTGGGGAGCATCGCTCTCAGGCCGGTGCCGATCAGTTCCGGGTCGTAGAGCGTGCTTCCGGGAAGCAGATCAAGCAGTTCGTTCGCCGCTGTGGTCTTGCCCGCGCCGAAGGCGCCGTTCAGCCACACGATCACGATGCGTCCCCCTCTTCCGTCGCCCCCGTTGGGGTGCCCGTTCCACCCTGCCACGGAAACGCGCCGGGGCGCCGCCGTCGGGCTCCCCTGGCGTACGGGGGTGCCACCTGGGGCGCGAGGGGCTGACGGGGGTCGGGAGGACGCGGCCGAGGAGCCGAGGAGCCGTCAGGCGTTCGCCGGTCGCGGGCTCCAGTCGGGGTCGCGCCCGGTCGCGGCGAGCAGGGTCTCGAAGGCGGGGGTCCCCTCGGGCACGGGCACGGGTTCCCCGAAGACCTTCATCCGCCGCGCCATGGGGGCCAGCTCGGCGAAGGCGGGCGCCAGTTCGGCGAGCGCGGGGCCGTCGGGGGTGAAGTCCTGGCCCGTCGCGCGGGCGAGGTCCCAGGCGTGGACGGTCATGTCGCCCAGCACCATGTGCGCCACCGTGAGCTGGGGCATCCCGAACCCTCCGGAGACCCCCTCCAGCGTTCCGGGCCGCGCCCACGCCCCGGCCAGCTTCCTGGTCTCCGCCGCGAAACGGTCGCGCCAGCCGCCCTCGGCGACGTAGTCGGGCGTGGTGGAGAAGTCCGCCGTGCCCTTCGCAGCGAGGGCCTGGAAGCCGATGACCACGTGGAGGAGGTGGTTGAGCAGCGCGCGCACGTCGTACTCCGCGCACGGCGTCGGCAGCCCGAGCTGCGCGTCGTCCACGCCGCGCACCACGGGGGCCGCCGCGCGCGCCGCGTTCTCCATCAGTGCGCTGATCCTGGCTGTGTCGTCCGTACGGCTCGTGCGGTCCGTACGGTCCGCGCCGTCAGTCCTGTTCGTCATGGCCGTGACGCTACGGACGCGTGCGCGGCCCCGGCTTGAAGAAACGCGACATAGGATCGCCGCCATGGCAGTTCCGCCAGGTCACGGCGATTCGCGGGGCGGGGAGAGGCCCGGCGCGGGTGCGCCACGGCGCGATACGCGGGGCATCGTGGACGCGGCGGGCCTGTTCGCGCGCGTTCGCTTCCGGCGCCGCGCGCCCGCCGCACCGCTGCTCTCCTGCGTGGAGCACTACTGGCTGATCGACTGGGACCTCGACGAGCCGTACGTCTCGTACGTCGTGCCGCACCCCTCCGTGAACGTCGTCTTCGAGGACAGGGGCGGGGCGCGCGGGCCCGAGGCGCAGGTGGCGGGGGTCGGCACCGGGCTCTTCTCCACGAAGCTGGAGGGCAGGGGCCGCGTGTGCGGGATCCGGTTCCGGCCCGGCGGCTTCCGCCCCTTTCTGACGCCGACGCCGACATCGACGCCGACATCGGCGCACACGCAGACGTCGACGCACACGCCGGCCTCGCCCCCTGCCCTGTCGGCGCTCACGGGGCGCAACCCGCCCCTGGCCGAGGTCTTCCCCCACGTCTCCCCCGACGTCCCCTCGCGGGTGCTGGCCCCGGAGGACGAGGACGCGCGGGTCGCGGCGCTGGACGCGTTCCTGCTCGCGCTGGGCCCGCGTCCAGAGCCGGGCTCGGAGCGGGCGAGGCGGCTGGTGGAGCGGGTGCGCGGGGACCGCTCTGTCCTCCGGGTGGAGGAGTTCGCCCGGAGCGAGGGCATGACCGTGCGCGGGATGCAGCGCCTCTTCGCGGAACACGTGGGGGTGAGCCCCAAGTGGGTCATCCTGCGCTACCGCCTGCACGAGGCGCTGGAGCGCGCCTCGGCCGGTCCCGGTGCGGGCTGGGCGCGGCTGGCCGCCGAACTGGGCTACAGCGACCAGGCCCATCTCGTACGGGACTTCACCGCGACCGTGGGCGTCACCCCTGCCGCGTACGCGAGGACGGCGGCCGCCTCCCGCGCCGCCAGTCGGGGCCGGGGCCCGGGACAGGGGTGACGGGCGCGGTCGCCGGAGTGGCCCACGCCGGGAGGCGGAAGATCATCGCCGCTGCCAGACTGATCGCCATGGAGAGCTTCTACCGCGGGCCCGCGAGGCTGATCAGCGGAGGTGTGGAGATCGCCGTCGAGGCCGCCCTCCACCTGGCGCCGACGGACCCCGAGACGTCCTGGTCCGGCACCATCCGCTCGGCGGAACCCGGCCGGAGCCTGTGGGCGCAGTTGGAGGGCGACACGGCGACGGTCCGGCTGCCCGACGGGCGTGCGGGCAGGGTGCTGGTCAGGGGTGCCGGGTTCGGTCCCGTCGAGGTCTCGGGCGAGGGCCAGGGCCCGGCGTAGCGGCCGGGCAGCCAGGTGGTCGGGCGCGAGCGGAGTGACGGCCCCGCCGTGCTGGGGGCACCGCGGGACCGCCACGACACGGGTGTGGGGGTCAGTCCCAGCCGAAGCCGGTGTCGCTGAGCTGCGCGTTGCAGACGTTGTAGCCGCCCCTGGCGTGCGCCGTCCTCGTCTCGCCGTCCACGGTGACGGAGCAGTGGATGTCTCCTCCGCCCAGCAACTGCGCGTTGACCATGTACCAGCCCGCGTCCTCCTTGAGCGGCAGCGTCTTGGTCATCGGCAGCCCCGGGCCCTCCAGGTTCTCGGTCTCGCTCCCGTAGATGATGTCGACCCCGGACGGGGCATCGCCCCACACCTTGATGGTGACCTTGTCGCCCGCGGGCTCGGCCTTGTCCTTCTCGGCCTTCTCGGCCTTCTCGGCCTTCTCCGCCTTGTCCGTCTTCTCGCCCTCGTCCGCCTCGGGTCCGGCCTCGGCCTCCGCCTTCGCCGATGTCTCCGCGGCCTCGGCCCTGGCCCTGGCCTTGCCGCCGTCGTCGCCGCTCCCGGTCAGGGCCACGCCGAGGGCGACGACGAGGAGGACCATCACGACGGCGCCGAGGCAGCCGAAACCGATGATCTTCCCCGTACGGGGACCGCGCTGCGGCGGCACGGGCGGCCCGGTCGGCGGTCCAGGCGGCCCAGACGGTCCGGGTGGATATGGCGTGTTCGGATACGACATGAGCAAGTCCCCCCTCTTGCGAGGAGACGGACAGTATCCGGCGGGATGCGAGGGTGGTAAGTAGTCGTCAGAGCCTGTGACCGTTTTGTGTTCAACAAGCGCTTTCCGCCGACTCGTCGGACGGAACCGGACCACCCGGTCCCCTCCCTCACCCCTTCCCGGCCCCCAGCGTCAGCCCGGCGATGAAGTGCCGTTGCAGCAGCAGGAAGACGACGATCGTGGGGAGGGCGACGAGGACGGAGCCCGCGGCCAGGAGGTTGTAGTCGGTGAAGAACTGGCCCCGGAGGTTGTTCAGCGCCGAGGTGATGGGGAGCTTGTCGCCGTTGGAGATGAAGACGAGCGCCCACAGGAAGTCGTTGTACATCCAGGTGAACTCCAGCGTGCCCAGCGCAGCGAGCGCCGGGCGGCACAGCGGGAGCGTGATCCGCCAGTACCGCGTCCACACCCCGGCGCCGTCGACGATCGCCGCCTCCAGGATCTCGTGCGGCAGGGTCCGCATGAAGTTGGAGAGGACGAACACGCAGAAGCCGAGCTGGAATCCGACCTGCACGGCGATGACGGCCCACAGCGAGTCGTACATCGTCATCGAGTCCGACATCCAGTACGGCAGCGGCACGCGGTTGAACAGCACGTACAGCGGCGTGACGATCACCTGCTGCGGCAGCAGGTTGCCCGCGGTGAACAGGACCAGCAGGAACAGTTGGCCGCGCATCCGCAGCCGCGTCACGGCGAAGGCCACGAAGGACGCGAGGAAGAGCACGATCAGCACCCCGGGGAGCGCGATCAGCAGGGAGTTGACGAAGTACGTGCCCATCCCCGAGTCGGTGAACGCCTGCCGGTAGTAGTCGAAGGAGAGGCTGCGCGGCAGGGAGAAGTAGCCGTGTTCCGCGGTCTCCTCGTACGGCCGCAGCGAGGCGTAGACCGCGAGCAGCAGCGGTGCGAGGAAGGCGAGGGAGACGGCGGCCAGGAACGCGTGCAGCCCCAGCCGCCCCGTGCGCACCCGTGGGCGGGTGGCGGGCGTCGACGGCGTCGGCGCGGGGGCGGTCATCGGCGCGGAAGCGGTCATCGGCGCTTCTCCCCTCGGAACTCCTGGACGAGATACGTCACGATGAACCCCAGCGAGACGACGAGCAGCACGGTGGCGATGGCCGAGCCGAAGCCGATCCGGCTGGCCTCCCCGATGATGTTGTCGGTGACCAGGACGGAGAGCAGTTCGAGCCCGTTGCGGCCCTTGTTGACCGCGTAGACGATGTCGAAGGCCCGCAGCCCCTCGATGACGGTGATGACGCCGACGATGACGTTGACCGGGCGCAGCACGGGGAAGACGACCCGCAGGAACGTCTGCCGCTCCCCGGCCCCGTCGAGGGCCGCGGCCTCCTTGAGGTTCGGGTCAACGGACTTCAGACCGGCGAGGTAGAGGATCATCACATAGCCGACGTGCCGCCAGCCCGCGGCGAGCAGGATGACCCAGATGTTGAGGTCCGGGTCGCCGATCCAGTCCACGGGGTGGTCCTGGTTCGCGAGGATCGCGTTCAGCGCGCCCTGGTCACGGGAGAAGACGAGCTGCGCGATGAAGCCGACGATCGCCAGCGACAGCACCACGGGCATGTAGAGGGTGGACTGGTAGAAGCGGCTGAAGCGCACGCCCCGGTCGATGAGCACGGCCAGGAGCAGGCCGAAGGGTGTGGCGACGAGGCCGAGGAACAGCAGCCAGAGCAGGTTGTTGCGGACGGCGGGCCAGAAGGGCGGGTAGGAGGAGACGAGGGAGCGGTAGTTGTCCGCGCCGACCCACTCCAGCTCCGTGATGCCGTCCCAGTCGGTGAAGGACAGCGCGACGGAGGCCAGGGTGGGGCCCCAGATGATGACGACGTCGATCAGGATCGGTATCCCCAGCAGCACGCCGAGGACGGCGAGATCGCGCGTGGTGTAGCGACGCGCTCCCCGCCGTCCGGCGCGCCGGGCTCTGCTGAGCTGCACGGCGCGGTGCTCCTCGTCGGTCGAGTCGGATCAGGTCGGGTCGGGTCGGAAAGGCACCGGCTCAGTCGGCGCCGAAGATCTCCTTCTTCTGCGCCTCGATGTCCCGCACCAGGCCGTCGATGTCGTCCGGCTTGTTGATGAAGCGCTGGATCGCCGTGATCATCACCGTCGAGGCGAAGTCGGGGCGGGTGTCGCGGTCCATGAACTGCGAGATGTCCTTCGCCCCGCCGATGAGTTCGGCGGCCTTCTTCTGGAGGGGGTCGTAGTCCGCGGTGTCGGCCTTCTCGTGGACCGCGATGTTGCTGGGGTCGTGGGCGAGATAGGTCTGCTCCGCCTTCGGCGTCGCCAGGAACTTCAGCAGGTCCTTGGCCGCCTCGTCGTTCTTCGCCTTCTTCGACATCAGGAAGCCGTCGATGGGTGCCTCGACGGCGTCCGTCCCGATGGCGGGGTCGATCTCGGGGAAGGGGAAGAAGTCCAGGTCGTCGCGCTCGTCCTCAGGGAACTGCTGGCCCGGGTGCGGGAGTCCGAAGACGGCCATGCCGGACTTCTTCTTGGCGAGGGTCTGCGCGGCCTCCTGCCACGTACGGCCGTTGGCGCCCTCGTCGTGGTACGGCATCAGGCCGCGCCACAGGTCGAAGACGTCGCGGGTGCGCTTGGAGGTCCACGACTCCTCGCCGCGCATCAGGCCGAGGTGGTAGTCGTAGCCGTTCGCGCGCATGTTGAGGTAGTCGAAGGTGCCCATGGCGGGCCACCCGTCCTTGTCGCCGAAGGCGATGGGGATGAGCCCGTCCTTGTCCATCTTCTTGGCGAGGGCGCGGTAGTCGTCGAACGTCTTCGGGATCTCGTAGCCGTACTTGTCGAAGACGCTCTTACGGTAGAAGACGGCCCACGGGTAGACGTAGAAGGGGATGAAGTACTGCTTCCCGTCCTCGCCCGTGGACTGCTTCTTCATGGCGTCCGAGAAGCCGTCGAGCCCCTTCCACACGTCGCTGATGTCCGTCAGCAGGCCCTGCTCGGCGAAGAACTGCATGCGGTAGCCGGCGAACCAGGTGAAGACGTCGTCGGGGCTGCCCTTGAGATAGCGGTTGATGTTCTCCTGGAACGACTCGTGGTTGACGGTGTTGACCTTCACCGTCTTCCCCGACTTCTTCTCGTAGGCTTCAAACGATTCGGCGTACGCCTCGCGCGGCACCTTGTCCGAGGCGTTGGAGCCCATCGTGACGGTCTTTCCGTCGCCGCCGGGGCCGCCGCACGCGCTCAGCAGCGTCGGCAGGGTGAGCGCTCCCGCCCCCGCGGCCGTCCCCCGCAGCAGCCCCCGACGGGACGGACCGCCCCTCGCTCCGCCGAACCCACCGAACCCGCCGGAACCGCCGGGCACACCCGGCCTCTCACTGAACGATGATTGCGCCATGGTCTTTCCGCCCTCCCGGGTCGAACCGCACACAACCGAACGCGAGGAGGAGATACCACTGCACGGTCAGAGCGCAGTCAAGGGTTTCGACAGCGGGCCGAACAAGCGTTACCGCACCGAGTCCAACAGCTTCCAACAGCCATACGGGTCACGGCAGTTGGCGCGCGCACACCTTCCCTGACGCCCCTCCCGGGAACCCGCCTCAGGCCCCAGCCCCCAGTTGCTCCCAGCACGCCGCCGCTGCCCCGACCAGCCCCGCGTCGGTGCCCATCTGCGCCGGTGCCACCTCCAGGCCCCGTACGAAGGAGAGCGTCGCGAACTCGTCCAGCGCCTCGCGCAGCGGCGCGAAGAGGACGTCGCCCGCGTTCGCCACCCCGCCGCCGATCACCGCGATCTCGATCTCCACCAGCGTCGCGGTCGCGGCGATGCCCGCGGCCAGCGCCCGCGCGGCCCGCCCGAAGGAGGCGGCGGCGACCGGGTCACCGTCGCGCGCCGCCGCTGCCACGGCCGCCGCGCTCGTGTCGCCGTCGGCGGCGGGGCGCCAGCCCGCCTCCAGCGCACGGCGCGCGATGTTCGGGCCGCTGGCGATGCGCTCGACGCAGCCGCGCCCGCCGCACGGGCAGGGGTCGCCGTCGAGATCGACGCTGATGTGACCGATGTGGCCCGCGTTGCCCGTGGGCCCCGGATGCAGCCTCCCGCCGAGCACCAGCCCGCCCCCGACCCCCGTGGAGACCACCATGCACAGCGCGCCCGCGCGCCCGCGTGCCGCGCCCTGCCAGTGCTCGGCCGCTGTCATCGCGACGCCGTCCCCGACGAGGGTGACCGGCAGCCCGCCGACGTGTTCGCGTACGCCACTGACCAGCGGATAGTCGCGCCAGCCCGGGATGTTGACAGGGCTCACCGTGCCCGCCTTCGCGTCCACGGGTCCCGCGCTGCCGATGCCGACGGCGCCCGCCCTCGGCCACTCCGGTGACGCGGCCAGCTCGTCCAGCACCTCGCCGACTGCGGCCATGACCGCGCCGCCCTCCGCGCGCGCGGGCGTGGGGCGCTGCGCGCGTGCCAGCAGTCCGCCGTCGCCCGCCACCAGAGCGCCCGCGATCTTGGTGCCGCCGATGTCGAGAGCGGCGACGAGGTCGGTGTGCATGGGCGTTGTTCTCCTGGTGACAGGCCGTCCGCTCCCCTGCCGGGAACGGTCCGGGGGCAAGTCTGACCCCTAGTGACAACGTTGTCCAGCCTTACGCCTTCCGGGCTATGCTGCTCCGTGCCGCACGACGTCGCATGACGCCGCGCACGACGCCGCCCGGCGACGCCCGACGCGCACGCCGCGCCCGGCGCCGTACGTACGAACAAGGACTGGAGACCGTGGCCGATCCCGCTCGCCCCGCCACCCGTAGCCCTGAGCGCCGCTACGGCACCCGGCCCACCATGAAGGACGTCGCGGCGCGCGCGGGGGTGGGGCTCAAGACGGTCTCCCGGGTCGTGAACGGCGAGGCGGGCGTCTCACCCGACACCGAGCGCCGGGTCCAGGAGGCCATCACCGCGCTCGGCTTCCGCCGCAACGACAGCGCCCGCATCCTCCGCAAGGGCCGCACCGCCAGCATCGGGCTCGTCCTCGAAGACCTCGCCGACCCCTTCTACGCGCCGCTCAGCCGCGCGGTGGAGGAGGTCGCGCGGACGCACGGGGCGCTGCTGATCAACGGCTCAAGCGCCGAGGACCCCGACCGCGAGCGCGAACTCGTCCTCGCGCTGTGCGCGCGGCGCGTCGACGGGCTGGTCATCGTCCCGGCCAGCGACGACCACCGCTATCTGGAGCCCGAGATCGCGGCGGGCGTGGCCACGGTCTTCGTGGACCGCCCGCCGGGGCTGATCGAGGCGGACATGGTGCTCTCGGACAGCTTCACCGGCGCGCGGGAGGGCGTGGCCCACCTCATCGCGCACGGCCACCGGCGCATCGGCTTCATCGGCGACCATCCCAAGATCCACACGGCCACGGAGCGGCTGCGGGGCTACGAGGCGGCGATGGCGGAAGCGGGCCTCCCCGTGCACCCCTCCTGGCTGGCGCTCGGCGGCACGGAGCCGGAGCGCGTACGGGTGGACGCGGCGTCGATGCTGTCGGGGGCCGAGCCGGTCACCGCGCTCTTCGCGGGCAACAACCGGGTGACGGTCACGCTGGTACGGGTGCTGGCCGAGCGCGAACGTCCCGTGGCGCTCGTCGGGTTCGACGACTTCGAGCTGGCCGACCTGCTCTCGCCGCCCGTGACCGTCGTGGCGCAGGACCCGGCGCGGCTGGGGCGCAGCGCGGCCGAGCTGCTCTTCCGGCGGCTGGACGGCGCGGACGACGCGCCGCGCCGCGTGGCGCAGCCGACGCGGCTGATCGCCCGGGGTTCGGGCGAGCTGGCGCCGCGCGACTGACGTCGGCGGAGGGGGCCCGGGGCTCCCGCCGGTCCGGCCCGAGCGGTCCGCGCGGTGACCGGCGGCGCGCGGTGACGGTGCGATGTCGTCCGTGAAAGATCCGCGTCAACTCGCTGCACGGGCCTTGCCAACGCAAGTTAGTACGTGTTCGGATTATCTCCGTCGGGCACCGAACCCGAACGATGTTTCCCCTGCTCAGGCCATGTGCGGCGGGCCGTTCCCCGCTGCTTTCGTACCGTTCCGTACACCGCCTACCCCGCCGTCCGCGTCTCCGCGACCCCTCACTCGTCAGCGCCGTTCCCCGCCCGCCGGGCACCGGGCACCGGGGCGCTTGCCGTGCCCTCCGGCGTGCCGTGACCGCCGCTTCCCCGTGCCGTGCCCCGCGAAGACGAAGACCGCAGCCCGAAGTCCGCAGCCCGAAGATCCTGGAGGGACCCGTGTTCGACCTCTCGTCCGTCGATCTGCTCGACGCCTTCACCCGCGAACTGGAACTGTGCAAGGTCAGGGAGGACGAGCATGTCGTCGTCCTCTCCGAGCCCGGCAGCCGCGGGGACTACGTGGCCGCCGCGTTCGGCGCCGCCAAGTCGCTGGGCGCCCACGTCATCGCCGCGACCGTGCCGGGCGGCAGCCCCGCGCCCATGCCCAGCACCCACACGGGAGCGGGCCCCGGGCTGACCTCGGTCCTGGACGACACGGCAGCGCAGGACCTGCTGAAGTCCGCCGACCTGGTCGTGGACCTCACCAGGGAGGGCTTCATCCACGCCCCCGTACAGCAGGAGATCCTGCGCGCCGGGACCCGCATCATCTTCGTCTGCGACGCGCCCGACGTGCTGATCCGCAACCTGCCCAAGGAGAGCGACAAGGCCCTGGTGCACCGGGAGACCGAGCTGCTCGCGAAGTCCTCGGTCATGCACGTCACCTCGGAGGCCGGCACCGAGCTGACGGTCCAACTGGCGGGCTCGAAGCCGGAGTTCCAGGTCGGGTTCGCCGACGATCCGGGCCGCTGGGACCACTGGCCGAGCACGATGGTGCTGTGCTGGCCGGAGATCTCCGACGGGCAGCTCGTGCTGGCCGAGGGCGACATCCTGCTCCCGTTCAAGGAGTACGTGCGCGAACCCGTGACGCTCCAGATCGCGGCGGGCCGCATCGAGAAGGTCTCCGGAGGCGCGGAGGCGCGGCTGCTGGAGACGTTCTTCGAGGACGCGGACGACCAGTGGGCGCGCAGCCTCTCCCACATGGGCTGGGGGCTGATGCGCACGGCCGACTGGTTCGCCACCGCGATGTACGGCAAGGGCGACCTGATGGGCATGGACGCGCGCGCCTTCGCGGGCAACTTCCTCTGGTCCACGGGGCCGCACCCCGTGCTCGGCCGGGAGTCGTACGCGCACCTCGACATCGCGATGCGCGGCTGCACGGTCGATGTGGACGGCACGCGGGTCGTGTCGGCCGGAGTGCTCGCCGACCGCTGACCGCTGCTCGCTGACCGAAGGCGGCCGACGGCGGCGACCGCTCGCCGACCCGTGCCCCTGCCCGTCCGATCCCTTGGAGGAGAACAGCCTTGGCGTCCAGTCAGTCGTTCGAAGTCACCGTCGTCGGGGGCGGGCTCGGCGGGCTCACCGCGGCCCTCGCGCTGCGGCACCGCGGCATCCGCGTCACCGTGCTGGAGCAGGCACCGCAGCTCGGCGAGGTCGGCGCGGGCATCCAGACGGCCCCGAACGCGAGCCGCGTCCTGCTCGGCCTCGGTCTGCGCGAGCAACTGGAGGCCATCCACACCGAGCCGCAGGACCAGGTGCGGCGGCGCTGGAAGGACGGCAGCGTCGTCGGCCTGACGCCGCTGGGCGCGTTCTGCAAGGACACCTACGACGCCCCGTACTGGCACTACCACCGCGCCGACCTGCACCGCGTCATCATGGACGCCTGCACCGACCCCGAGGGCCCTGGGCCCGCCGTCGCCCTGCACACCAGCAGCAGGGTGGCCGAGCTGGACACCTCGGACCCGGAGCGGCCCGTCGCGGTCACCGACGACGGCACCCGCTACGCGTCGGACGTGCTCGTCGGGGCCGACGGCATCCGCTCCCGGGTCCGCGATCTCATCGGCGGCGAGGACACCCTCGTCTTCTCCGGCGAGATGGCCTACCGCGCCCTGATCCCCGGCGACCTGATCGCGGCCGACCCGGCGACGCGCTGGCTCGTCGACCGCTTCCAGAGCACCATCTGGTACGGCCCCGACCGGCACTTGGTGCACTACATGATCAGGGGCGGCGAATACCTCAACGTCGTGGCCTGCGTACCGTGCAGCGACGAGGTCGCCGAGAAGTGGACGGCGCCCGCTTCGCCGGGCGAGCTGGCCGCCGCCTACCCCGGCTGGGACGACCGCGTACCGGCGATGCTCTCCAAGGCCAAGGACGACGTGACCTGCTTCGCGCTCCACTACCGGCGCCGCGACCCGGTGTGGATGGACGGCCGGGTCGCGCTGCTGGGCGACGCCTGCCACGCCATGCTCCCCTACCAGGCGCAGGGCGCCTCGCAGGCCATGGAGGACGCGGCGGTGCTGGCGGAGGAGCTGGGCGCCGTCACCCGTTCCGGTGCCGAGGGCGCGCTGCGTCGCTACGTCGACCGGCGCGCGAAGCACGCGGGGATGGTCCAGGACGCTTCGCTGCGGAACAAGACCTTCTACCACTACCCCGACGGCCCCGAGCAGCGCGAACGGGACGCGAAGCTGCGGAACTTCACCGGGGAGTCGGACCTCTCCTACGAGTGGCTGTGGCGGGGGACACCGCTGAACGACCCGGACCGCACGGCGTTCTCCTACCAGTTCCCCCACTGATACCAGTTCCCTCGCTGACCAGCACCCGCCCGTGAACAGCGCACTGTGAGCGGCACACCCCGAACACCTGGAGCCAGGGTGAAGACAGGCGATCAGATCGTGCAGGAACTCCCCTGGAAATGGGGAGTACAGGGCAGGATCTTCCTCATCGGTGGCCTCGGCTACCTCTTCGACGCGTGGGACATCGCGCTCAACGGCTTTCTCATGCCCCTGCTGGGCAAGGAGTTCGGCCTCACCCTCGGCGAACGGGGGCTGGTCGCCACGTCGAACCTCGTCGGGATGGCCGTCGGCGCCGTCGTCTGGGGTGCCATCGCCGACCGTATCGGCCGCAAGAAGGCGTTCAGCGCGACGCTGCTGATCTTCGCGCTGTTCTCCGTGCTCGGGACCGCCTCCCCCGACTACGCCACCTTCCTCGTCCTGCGCTTCCTGGCGGGAGTGGGCCTGGGCGGCTGCATCCCCGTGGACTACGCGCTGGTCAGCGAGTTCTCGCCGAAGAAGTACCGCGGCCGGGTCCTCACCGCGCTGGACCTGTGGTGGCCCGTCGGCGTCACGCTGTGCGGGCTCGTCGCCACCCTGATGGTGCCGTGGGAGGGCAACTGGCGCTGGATGCTGGCGACGATGGTGCTCCCGGCGCTGCTGCTGTTCTGGGTGCGGCGCGGGGTTCCTGAGTCGCCGGTCTATCTGACGAAGGCGGGCAGGGAGGCCGAGGCCCGCGCGGTCATCGACGACCTCGTGGCCCGTACGGGCGCGACACCGCAGCCGTACGCCGTACCCGCGCCCCCGCCGGGCTCCGAGGACCGGGCGGGCGGCGTGGTGCGGGGGCTGCGCGCGGGCGTGGCGCAGTTCAAGGGGCTGTGGAGCTTCAGCCCCCGCATCACCTCCGTCGCCTGGCTGCTGTTCGTCACCGTGATGCTCGTCTACTACGCGGCGCTGACCTGGATGCCCTCGATCCTCAAGGAGCAGGGCTACGGCGACACCGCCTCCTTCACCGGTACGACGCTGATGAGCGCAGTAGGCATCGCCGGAGTCGCCGCCTCCACCTGGCTGGTCGACGTGGTGGGCCGCAAGCGGCTCATCGGGATCTCCGCGCCCGTGGCGACGGCCGCGCTGGTGGGGTTCGCGCTGGTGCTTGAGGTGCGGACGGCGGCGCTGATCGGGATCGCCGCCTTCGGCTTCCTGATCCAGCTCACGATCCCGGTGCTCTACGCCTACGTCTCGGAGCTGTACCCGACGCGGCTGCGCGCCAGCGGCTTCGGCTGGGCCTCCTCGGTGAGCCGGGTCAGCACGGGGTTCGCGCCGATGCTGTTCGGTTCGCTGATGTGGCCGCTGCTGGGGCTGCCGCTCACGTTCACGGTGCTGGGTGTCGTGGTGGTGGCGGCGGTGCTGTGGATGGCCGTCGCCGCGCCGGAGACGAAGGGGCGCGAGCTGGACGAACTGGACGAGCGCGCTGAGCGGGACGGGCCGCCCGGGGCGGACGGGCACGGCGACCGCGACGAACGGCCCGCCGACGGCGCGCCCATGCGCGGCTGAGCCCCACCGCTCCCCCACGGAAGGAGGACCCATGAAGCCCGCCGCGTTCACGTACCACCGCGCACGCGACGTCGAGGGCGCGACCCGCCTCCTCGCCGAACTCGGCGACGACGCCAAGCTCATCGCGGGCGGCCAGAGCCTGGTCGCGATGATGAACTACAGGCTGGCCAGGCCGGCGCACCTCGTCGACGTCGGAGCCCTGCGGGGCGATCCCGCGCTCACCGGTGTGCACCCGGAGACGCACTCGGAGACGTCCCCTGAGGCGCATCCGGACGAGGGAAACGCCCTGCGCATCGGGGCGCTCACCACGCACCACGCCGTGGAGACCGCACCGGACGCGCTGCTCGGTCCCGGCTTCGCGGTGCTCCGCGACGCCATGCGCTGGGTCGGCCATCTGCCGATCCGCACCAGGGGCACCGTGGGCGGCAGCCTCGCGCACGCCGACGCCACCGCCGAGTGGTGCCTGCTCGCCGTGCTCCTCGGCGCGCGGCTGGAGGTGCGGGGCCCACGGGGCGCACGCCGGGTCGCCGCGGGGGACTTCTTCCACGGCTACTACGCCACGGCGCTCGACCCCGACGAGATGCTGACCGCCGTCGTCTTCCCGCGTCCCGCGCCGCACGCCGCGCTGACCGAGTTCGCGCAGCGGCAAGGCGACTTCGCGACGGTGGCCGCGGGCGTCGATCTGGACCTGGCCCCGGACGGCCGCACGGTGCGCGGCGGCCGGGTCGTGCTCGGCGGCGTCGCCCCGCGCCCGGTGCGGGTCCCGGCAGCCGAGGAGGTGCTGGCCGAGGGTGGCAGCGCCGGCGCGCGGCTCTTCGCGGCCTGCGCCCGTGCCGCAGCCGACTCCGTCGACCCGCCCTCGGACGCGGACGGCAGCGCGGACTACCGGCGCACCCTCACCCGCACCCTGGTGGCCCGCGCCTGCGAGGAGGCCGTATCCCGATGACCCCGTCACACTCGATCCCCGCACCGGACCCCGCGCCCGACGCCGCGCGCACCGAGCCCTGGGTCGGCGCCTCCGTCGGCAGGCGCGAGGACCCACGGCTGCTGACCGGGCGCGGGCGGTTCACCGACGACATCCAGCTCCCCGGCATGCTGCACGCGCAGTTCGTCCGCAGCACCGTCGCCTCCGGCACGGTCACCGCGCTCGATCTGTCGGCCGTGCGCGAGGTGCCGGGCGTGGTGGCCGCGTTCACGGCGGCTGGCCTGGCGCTGGGCGACATCACCGCGCGGCTCGGGCGTCCGCTCTCGGAGTTCGTCCCCACGGACATGCCCGTGCTGGCCGGGGACCGGGTCCGCTACGTGGGCGAGCCCCTCGCCGTCGTCGTGGCCCGCGACCCGTACGCGGCCGAGGACGGCCTGGAGGCCGCCCGCGTCACCTACGAGACGCGCACCCCGGTCACCTCCGAGGCCCAGGCCCTCGCGCCCGGCGCGCCCCTCGTGCACGACGGGGCCGGGGCCAACACCCTGCTGGACGTCTCGATGTTCGCCACCGAGGGCATCGACGAGATCTTCGCGGGCGCGGAACACGTCGTACGCGTCGAGACCAGGACGGGGCGCCAGAACGCGCTTCCGCTGGAGACGCGGGGCGTCGTCGCCGGGTGGGACGACCGCGAGGAGCAACTGCTGCTGCGGATGTCGAGCCAGGTGCCGCACCAGGTGCGCACCGTCGCGGCGCGCTGTCTGGGCCTGGACGAGCGCGCGGTGCGTGTCGTGGTCCCCGACATGGGCGGCGGCTTCGGGCTCAAGTGCGTGGTGGGCCGCGAGGAGATCGCGGTGGGCGCGGCGGCGCTGCGCCTCGGCAGGACGGTGAAGTGGACGGAGGACCGCAAGGACGCGCTCACCGCCTCGTTCCTCGCCAGGGAGCAGCACTACGACGTGCGCGCCGCCTTCGACGGGGACGGGCGCGTCCTGGGTCTCGACGCGGCTGTGGTGTGCGACATGGGCGCGTACTCCTGCTATCCGTTCACCGCGGGCATCGAGCCTCTGATGGCCTCGGCCGAGATGCCCGGGGTCTACAAGGTGCCCGCCTACCGGGTGCGGGCCCGCGCCGTCACCACCAACAAGGCGCCCACGGCGCCGTACCGGGGGGTGAGCCGCCCGCAGTACGTGATGGTGATGGAGCGGCTCTTCGAGCGCGCGGCACGCGAGCTGGGCATGGACGCGGTGGAGGTGCGGCGGCGCAACCTGATCACGGAGTTCCCGTACACGGGCGTCAACAACATCACGTACGACCCCGGTTCGTACCGCGAGTCCCTGGACCTGTGCGAGCGGGTGCTGCGCGACGAGGGCTGGTACGCGCGGCGCGACGCGGCGGCGGACGAGGGGCGGCACCTGGGCATCGGCTACTCCTGCTTCAACGAGCGCACGGGCTACGGCTCGGCGGCCTTCGCGCAGCGCAAAATGGAGGTCGTCCCCGGCTTCGACATCGCCGAGGCCCGGATGGACACCAGCGGCGCGCTGACGGTGACGACAGGCACCATGAGCCACGGCCAGAGCCACGAGACGACGATGGCGCAGATCGCGGCCGACGCGCTGGGCCTCGACCTCGCCAAGGTGCGGGTGCACCAGGGCGACACGGACCGGGTGGCGTACGGCTGGGGCACGTTCGCCAGCCGCTCGATCGCGATCGGCGGCAGCGCGGTGCGGCTCGCGGCGGGCAAGCTCGGCGAGAAGCTGCGGCTGATCGCGGCGGCGCACTGGGACACCGCGCCGGAGAAGGTGGAGCTGGGGCGCGGGGCCGTGCGGCGCCGCGAGGACGGCGCCACCCTGTCCTACGAGGAGATCGCGGACCTCGCGTATCTGCGGGCCCACCTGCTGCCCCCTGCCATCGAGCCCGGCCTGTCCGCGACGGCCACGTTCGACGTCCTCAACGACGGCACCTTCTCCAACGCAGCGCACGGCGTGGTCGTGGAGCTGCACGAGGGCACGGGGCAGGTGGAGATCCTGCGCTACGTCTGCGTCGAGGACTGCGGGGTGGCCATCAACCCGCAGGTCGTCGAGGGGCAGTGCAGGGGCGGGATCGCGCAGGGCATCGCGGGCGCGCTGTTCGAGCGGATCACCTACGACGAGCAGGGCGAGCCCTCCGCCACCGGCTTCATGGACTACAAGGTCCCCACCGCGCACGAGATCCCCGACATCACCGTCCACCACCTGGAGACGCCCTGCGCCTTCACCGGCACCGGCGCGAAGGGCACAGGCGAGGGCGGCACCATCGGCGCCCCCGCCGCGGTGCTCAACGCCGTCAACGACGCCCTGCGCCCCACGGGCGTCGAGCTGGACGACACCCCCATCAGGCCCGAGACGGTCGCGAGCGCACTGGAGCACGCCTCATGACGGACACCACCCATCTGCCGCCAGGGCAGCAGTTGATCGGCCTGCGCGTGAACGGCGAGCGGTACGAGCTGCTGACCGAGCCGCGCCGCACCCTCGTGGACGCGCTGCGCCACGACCTGGGTCTGACGGGCACCCATGTGGGCTGCGAGCACGGCATCTGCGGCGCCTGCACGGTGCTGGTCGACGGGGCGCCCGCGCGGGCTTGCCTGATGTTCGCCGCGCAGGCGGAGGACGCCGAGATCCGCACCGTCGAGTCGCTGGCCGAGGGCCCGGACGGGCGGACCCTCAGCGATCTCCAGCAGGCGTTCAGCGCGCACCACGGGCTCCAGTGCGGCTTCTGCACACCGGGGTTCCTGATGCTGGCCGAGGGGTTCCTTGCCGAGCGCCCGGAGGCGACCAGGGAGGAGATCCGCGACGTGGTCGCCTCGAACCTGTGCCGGTGCACCGGCTACCAGACGATCGTCGACGCGATCGAGGACTGCGCGACGCGGCGCCGCAGTTGTGCGGCGACGTGCGCGCAGGGTCCCGCACGAGATGAGGAGACCGCATGCGACTGACCAACACGGTGCCGGTGAAGGCGGCGCCCGACGAGGTGTTCGCGCTCGTCAACGACGTGGAGCGGGTGGTCTCCTGCATGCCGGGCGCCGCCCTCGAAGGCCGCGAGGGGGACGCCTGGCGGGGCAGGGTGAAGGTCAAGGTCGGCCCCGTCACGGCCGCGTACGCCGGAACGGTGCGCTTCCTGGAGACGGACGCGGCGAGCCGCACCCTGCGCGTCCAGGCGCGCGGCGCCGACGCGCACGGCAACGGTGACGCGGAGGCCGAGGTCCGGCTGGAGGTGGTGCGGGCCCCGGACGGCGCCGAACTGCGCCTGGACACCGATCTGGTGATCCGGGGCAAGATCGCGCAGTTCGGCAAGGGCGCGGTCGCCGCGGTCTCGGACCGGATACTCCAGCAGTTCGCGCGCAACCTCGGCAGCCTGCTCGACCAGCCCGTGCCCGACGGCTCAGGCGCCGCGCAGCCCCCGTCGAAGGACGCCTCCGCCCCGGGCAAGGCCGGGGAGCCCGAGGCGCTGAACGGGCTCGCGGTGCTGGCGGGCCCGGCCCTGTCCCGGTACGGGCCCGTCGTCGGTGCCTTCGCCTTCGGCCTCTTCGAGGGCTGGCTCCTGGGGCGGGTGCTGGCGCACGAGAGGCAGCACGGGTGCGGCGTCGCGCGGAGGACGCGATGAGCGGGGAGCGCGCTGTGAGCGGGGGCAGTCGCGCGGGAGACGGCGGGCGCTACGGGAGCACGACGGACCGCACGTACGCGCGCGCCGGGTTCGGCGCGCGGGTGCGCAGGGGCGCCAGGCCCGCGCTCGTGGTCGTCGATCTCACGCGCGGGTTCACGGAGGACGCCTTTCCCTCCGGCGCCGACCTGACCGAGATCGTGGAGGCGACGGCGCGACTGGCCGAGGCGGGCCGCGCCACGGGCGTCCCGGTGATCTGGACGGCCATCGCCTACTCCGCCGCCGAGGCCGGGGGCCGCTCGGTCACCTGGCTGGAGAAGGCCCCCGGCATGCGGGCGCTGGTGGAGGGCGGCGAGGCCGTCGAGCTGGACCCCAGGCTGCCCCGTCGGCCGGAGGACCCGCTGGTGGTGAAGAAGGGCGCCTCCGCGTTCTTCGGCACACCGCTCGCCTCGCTGCTGGTCGGGCTCGGAGCCGATACGGCGGTGGTGTGCGGCGCCACGACCAGCGGCTGTGTCCGGGCGACAGCGGTGGACGCGGTGCAGTACGGCTTCCCCGTGCTGGTGCCGCGCGAGTGCGTGGGCGACCGCGCCCAAGGGCCGCACGAGGCCGCGCTGTTCGACATCGACGCCAAGTACGGGGACGTGATCGCCCTCTCCGACGCCCTCGCCTACCTCACAGGGCCGCGCTGACCGCGCTCGCCCCCACTCCCCCACCCCCGAACCCCGAACCCCGAACCCCGACAGGAGATCCCAGGTGTCCTCGCGTTCCCTCACCCCCGCAGCGGCGGCCGATCTCGCCGACGTACCGGCCCTCAGCCGCTGGGTCCGCTCGGGCCCGCTGCGCCTGCACGTCCTCGACTACGGCGGTACCGGGGTACCCCTCGTCGTGCTGCCCGGCATCACCAGCCCCGCCGTCACCATGGACTTCGTCGCCCGCGAACTCACGGACCTGGTACGCCCCCTGGTCCTGGACGTGCGGGGCCGCGGCTTCTCCGACGACGGCGAGGGCGACGGCGGCAACGGCAACGGCAACGGCAGCGACGACAGCAGCGGCACCGGCAACGCCTACACCCTGGAGGCGTACGCGGCGGACACCGAGGCCGTCATCGCGGAGCTGGACCTGCCGCGCCCGCTGCTGCTGGGCCACTCGATGGGGGCCCGTATCGCCGCGGCCACGGCCGTACGGGCCAAGCAGCCCCTCCGGGGCGCCGTCCTCGTCGACCCGCCCATGAGCGGCCCAGGACGCGGCCCGTACCCGACCTCGCTGGCGGCCTTCCAGGCGCAGCTCGCCGAGGCCAGGCGGGGCACCGACGCGGACGAGGTGGCCAGGTCGTGGCCGCGGTGGCCGCGCGCGGAACAGGAGCTGCGCGCACGCTGGCTGGCGAGCTGCGGCGACGAGGCCGTCGCGCGCACCCACCAGGGCTTCGAGACGGAGGACTTCTTCGACTGGTGGCCCTCCGTGCCGGTGCCCACCGTGCTGCTCCACGGGGCCGACAGCCCCGTGGTCACGGCGGAGGGCGCGGCCGAGGCCGCGCGTACGCTTCCGTCGGCGCGCCTCACCGCGGTCCCCGGCGCCGGGCACATGGTGTTCTGGGACAGCCCCGAGGCCGCTCTGGGGGCGCTGCGGGACGCGCTGCGCGGACTGCTCGATTGACGCGTGCACGTCGAGCCATGCGCGGAGCGAGCCGCCCATGTGCCGTGCTTAAGTGGGGCGCATGGCTGACAACACCTCACCACCGGCGGCGGACCCCGCCTCTCCCCCCGCGCCACCGGCGGCCCTGCTGGCCGCGCCCGGCTACCAGGTACGGCGCCTGTACCAGGCGTATCTGGCCGCGTGGGTGCGTACGGTCGATTCGACGCTGACAGGACCGCAGTTCGCGGTGCTCACCGCCGTGGACGCGGCCCCCGGCAGGGACCAGAGTTCCATGGCCTCCGCCGTGGCCCTGGACACCTCGACCATGGCGGACGTCGCCAGGCGGCTGGAGAAGCGCGGACTGCTCGCGCGGCGCACGGCGGTCGACGACGGCCGCAGAAAGCTGCTCTATCTCACCGAGGAGGGCGAACGGACCCTCCGCGAGGCGAACGGCCGCGCGCGGCAGCTCGACGAACGCCTGCTGGAGCCCTACGAGCAGGCGCGGCGCGCGGAGGTGCTGCGCGAGCTGACGGCGCTGGCCGACCACTGGGAAGCGCTGGTCGAGAGCGCGTAACTCCCCCGGCCCTCGCGGGGGTTCACGGGCCGAGGGGCCACGGAAGGATTCGCGTCCGAGGCTCTTCACCGCCCATTAGTACGTGTCCGGATTGCCCATGTGGCAATCCCCGCGACAACCCCGCGACAGACCCCTGGAGGAGCGCACCGTGACGGACCACCACATCGGCATGATCGTGCCCAGTTCCAACCTGACGATGGAGACGGAGCTGCCGCGCATGTTCCGCGCCCGCGAGGAGGCGATGCCCGAGGACCGCTTCCTGTTCCACAGCAGCAGGACGCGGATGCGGCACGTCACGCCCGAGGAACTGCGCGGCATGAACGCGCAGACCGCGCGCGCCTCGCTCGAACTCGCCGACGCGCGGCCCGACGTGGTGGCCTCGGCGTGCCTCGTCGCGATCATGGCCCAGGGCAAGGGCCACCACCGCACGGCGGAACGCGAGATCGCCGAAGGGCTGCGCTCCGGGGGCTGCGAGGCGCCCGTGGTCTCCAGCGCGGGGGCGCTGCTGAGCGCGATCGAGGCGCTGGGCGCCCGGCGGGTGGCGCTGATCGCCCCGTACATGAAGCCGCTCACCGCCACCGTCGTCGACTATCTCCAGGACGCGGGCACCGAGGTCGTGGACGCGCTGAGCCTGGAGGTCGCCGACAATCTGGCGGTGGCCGCGCTCGACCCCGACGACCTGCGCAGGCACTGGCGGCGGCTCGACCTCTCGGGCGCAGACGCGCTCGTGCTCTCGGCCTGCGTGCAGATGCCCTCGCTCCCGTCGATCCAGCACGTGGAGGACGCCTGCGGCCTGCCCGTGCTCTCCGCTGCGACGGCGACCGCGCACCGCGTCCTCTCCGAACTGGGCCTGGAGACCGTCGTGCCGGGGGCCGGAAGCCTGCTGAGCGGGCGCGTTCCGGCTGCCGTGCGTCAGGCCGCCACGTCCTGACGGAGGGCCTGGGCCCCGGGCCGTCCCGTCAGCAGGTGGGCAGCCCGGGGAGCGGCTTGTCGTTGTCACCGCCCTTGAGATAGACGGCGCTGACGAAGACCCCCGCGTTCCCGCTGTCGTCGTCGGTCTTCGCCCACCAGACGTTGGTCCACTTCCCGTAGGTCTCGCGGTGGGAGAGCTTGGTCTGGCAGTAGAAGTAGTTCACCCCTGACTTGAGGGTGCCTACGGGTGTGTGGGCGCTGTCGTACGAGGTGGCGTCCTTCCACACCTCGCAGTTGTACTTGCCGCCGCCCAGATCGTGGCAGACGGGCGCGGGGTCGGTGTCCCCGCCGCCTCCGCCTCCGCCACCGCCACCGCTCGCGCCGTCACCGTCGCCACCGCCGGAGCCCTCGTCCCCGCCCTTCTCCGAGTCGCCGTCGCCCTTGTCCGCGCCGGAACCGGAACCGGAGTCCGTCGACCCGCCGTCGTCCTTCCCCTTCTCGGCGTCGCCCTCACCGTCGGCTGCGCCGCCCGCGCCGCCGTCCTTGTCCGCCTCGTCCTTCGCCGAACCGTCGGGCGAGGGCGTCGAGCCGCCGCCCGCCTCGCCCCGCGTGCCGCCTTCGGCGGCGGCCTCTCCCTTGCCGCCCGTCGCCGAGGCATGGTCACCGCTCCCGGCGCCGTGGCCGACGACGGCGTATGTGACGCCCGCGCCCGCCAGCACGACGGCGGCCACGGCTGCCGCGACGACGATCCTGCGCCGACGCCCGCCGCTCGCCGCGCCGTCACGGACCGGACCCGGGGGCGACGCGCCGACGTGTGCGGCCGGTCCCTGCGGAGCACCGGCGCCCGTCGCGGCAGGCTGATCGGGCGGCGAACCCACGCCCGCGCCCACACCCGCGCCCTCCCCGGACGGCGCCGGGTCAGGGGCGCGGCGGCCCAGGCGGAGCGTGTCCGGCGAGGTGGGGAGCGGTCGGCCCGAGGCGACGGCGGACAGCAGCGCCGCGGCCCGCTCGGCGTCGGCCCTGCGCGCCGGGTCCTTCTCCATCAGCTCGGCCAGCGCGGGCCCCAGCGGACCCGCACGGCGCGGCTCGGGCAGCGGATCGACGACGATGGCGTTGAGCGTGGACCACGTGGAGGTGCGGCGGAAGGGCGAGGCGCCCTCGACGGCCGCGTACAGCGTCGCGCCCAGCGCCCACACGTCCGAGGCAGGGCCCGGGTCCTCGCCGCGCGCCCGCTCGGGGGCGAGGTAGTCGAGCGAGCCGACGAGTTCGCCGCTGCCCGTGAGGCGGGTGGCCGAGCCGTCTCCGGGGTCCTCGACGGCCGCGATCCCGAAGTCGGTGAGGACGACGCGGCCCCCGGCGCCGTCAGCGCCCGCCTCCCCCTCGCCCTCGCCCTCGGCCGCCCGCGTCGTACTGCCGCCCTCCAGCAGGATGTTGCCCGGCTTGACGTCCCGGTGCAGCACCCCCACCCGGTGCGCTGCGGCGAGCGCGTCCAGCACACTGGCGCCGATGCGCGCGGCCTCGACGGGGCCCAGGGGCCCGCGTCCGCGCAGGACGTCGTCGAGGGACGGGCCCTCGACCAGTTCCATCACGATGACGGGGCGGCCCTCGTGCTGCGCGATGTCGTGCACGGCGATGACGCCGGGGTGCCGCACCCGCGCCGCCGCACGTGCCTCGCGCCGCATCCGCGTGCGCAGATCGTCCAGTTCGGGGCCGCCCGCGTCGGTGTAGGTGCGCAGTTCCTTCAGCGCGACCTCGCGCCCCAGCACCTCGTCCATGGCGCGCCAGACGACTCCCATGCCGCCCCGCCCGAGCCGCCCGGTCACGCGATAGCGCCCCGCCAGCAGCCTGCCGCTCCCGCCTCCGCCGCCGCCCTCGTCCGGGCCCCGCTCCCCCGTTGTCCGCACCGCGCCGTCCCCTTGTCGCGTCGTGTCGCGTCGTGAGGGACGACAGCCTACGGGGCAGAGGTGACGTACGGGCCCTTTGTCCACAGGACACGCGACGCCCGTGTCAGGGGGGACGGCGGGCCCGTCACCGCACGCGGGTCCGCTACCGCGCGCCGCCCGGGCGTCCGGTCAGCGTGTCGAGGTCGGCGCGCGTCATGCCGGAGTGGCGGGCGACCTCGGCGCCCGTGAGGGCTCCGCAGTCGAGGCCGCGCAGCAGGTAGTTGCTCAGCGCCTTGGCCGTGGCGGGCTCGTCCATGACGTCGCCGCCGGCCTGTCCCGCGTAGGCGGCCAGCCGCGCCGCGGCCCGTTCGAAGCCCTCGCGGTAGAAGGCGTAGACGGCGGCGTAGCGGGTGGGCAGGTGCCCGGGGTGCATGTCCCAGCCCTGGTAGTAGGCGCGGGCCAGCGAGCGGCGCACGAGCCCGTGGTGGAGGCGCCACGCGTCGTGGACCTTCGCCTGGGAGCCGACGGGCAGGACGTTCGTCGAGCCGTCCGACAGGCGCACCCCTGTACCCGCGGCGGCGACCTGCATCACGGCCTTGGCGTGGTCGGCGGCCGGGTGGTCCATGGCCTGGTAGGCGGCGCTGACGCCGCAGGAGGCGCTGTAGTCGAAGGTGCCGTAGTGCAGCGAGGTGGCCCGCCCCTCGGCCGCCTCGATCATGGGGGCGACGGTGGCCCTGCCGTCGGGGCCAAGGATGGACTGGGTGGTCTCGATCTGGATCTCGAAGCCGATGCGCCCGTTGTCGAGCCCGCGCGCCTTCTCGAACTCCTCGCACAGCCGCACCAAGGCGGTGACCTGCTCGGGATAGGTGACCTTGGGCAGCGTGAGGACGAGCCCCTCGGGCAGCCCGCCCGCCTCCATGAGCCCGGTGAGGAAGATGTCGAGGGTGCGGATGCCGCGGTCGCGCACGGCGGCCTCCATGCACTTCATGCGGATGCCCATGTACGGGGGCGCGCCCTCGGTGCCGCAGGCCGCCGCCACCAGGCGTGCCGCGTGGGCCGCCGCGGCGTCCTCCTCGGCGTCGGGGCGCGGGCCGTAGCCGTCCTCGAAGTCGATCCGCAGGTCCTCGACGGGCTCGCGCTCCAGCTTGGCGCGCACCCGGTCGTGCACGGGGCCCGCCAGCTCGTCGCCGAGGCCGAGCACGGCGGCCAGGGAGGCGGCGTCGGGCGCGTGCTGGTCCAGGAGCGCGAGGGCCGCCTCGCCCCACTCGCGGACGGTGTCCTCGGTGACGGCGTCGCCCGGAACGTAGACGGTGTGGACCGGCTGACGGGTGCCGGGGTCCCCGGGGAAGCGCCGGGCCAACTCGGCGTCCACAGGGGCCAGGGCGGCTCCGATGCCCTCGCTCACGGTGCTCGCAAGACTGGTGGCCGCCGTCCCGTGCTCGCTCACGCTCAGCTCCCTCTTTTCCGTTCAGCGGAATCAACAATTCGTATAGCGAAGCTATCCACGCCCCGCCCGAAGGTCAACACCTCCCCGCCACCGGGCCCGACGTGCGACGCCCCCGCACACGTCGTGTACGGGGGCGGCACAAGGCATCTCTTGTGGGAAGGGGTCAGCCCTTGCGGGTCTTGACCTCTTCGGTGAGCTGCGGGACGACCTCGAAGAGGTCGCCGACGATGCCGTAGTCCACCAGGTCGAAGATCGGGGCCTCGGCGTCCTTGTTGACGGCGACGATGGTCTTCGAGGTCTGCATGCCCGCGCGGTGCTGGATCGCGCCGGAGATACCGGCCGCCACGTAGAGCTGCGGCGAGACGGACTTGCCGGTCTGGCCGACCTGGTTGGAGTGCGGGTACCAGCCCGCGTCCACGGCGGCACGCGAGGCGCCGACGGCCGCACCGAGCGAGTCGGCCAGCGACTCGATGATGTGGAAGTTCTCCGCACCGTTCACGCCACGGCCACCGGAGACCACGATCGCGGCCTCGGTCAGCTCGGGACGGCCGCTCGACTCGCGCGGGGCGCGCGAGACGACCTTGGTGCCCTTCGCGGCGTCGCCGAAGGAGACGGCGAGCTGCTCGACGGCGCCGGCGGCCGGGGCCGCCTCGGGCGCGGCCGAGTTGGGCTTCACCGTGATGACCGGGGTGCCCTTGGTGACGCGGGACTTGGTCGTGAACGCGGCGGCGAAGACCGACTGCGAGGCCACTGGACCCTCGTCACCGGCCTCCAGGTCCACGGCGTCGGTGATGATGCCGGAGCCGACGCGCACGGCGAGCCGGGCCGCGATCTCCTTGCCCTCGGCGGAGGAGGGGACCAGCACGGCGGCCGGGGAGACGGCGTCGTAGGCGGCCTGGAGCGCGTCCACCTTCGGCACGACGAGGTAGTCGGCGAACTCGGGCGCGTCGGCGGCCAGCACCTTCACGGCGCCGTACTCGCCGAGGGTCTTCGCGGCCTCGTCGGCGTTCGGGCCCAGGTGCACGGCGACCGGCTCGCCGATGCGGCGGGCCAGGGTCAGCAGTTCGAGGGTCGGCTTGCGGACGGCGCCGTCCACGTGGTCGACGTAGACAAGGACTTCAGCCATGGGATTGCTCTCCTGCCAGAAAAATAAGGGCTGTGGGTCGGACGGGCGTACGCGGGATCAGATGAACTTCTGGCCCGCGAGGTACTCGGCGAGCTGCTTGCCGCCCTCGCCCTCGTCCTTGACGACGGTGCCCGCGGTGCGCGCGGGGCGCTCGGTGGCGTCGTCGACCTTGGTCCAGGCGCCCTCCAGGCCGAAGTCGTCGCCGTCCAGGTCCAGGTCGTCCAGGTCCAGGGACTCCACCGGCTTCTTCTTGGCCGCCATGATGCCCTTGAAGGACGGGTAACGGGCCTCGCCCGACTGGTCGGTGACCGAGATGACGGCCGGGAGCGCGGCCTCCAGGTGCTCGGTCGCGGTGTCGCCGTCGCGGCGGCCGTTGACCTTGCCGTCGGTGACCGAGACCTCGGACAGGAGGGTCACCTGCGGCACGCCGAGCCGCTCGGAGAGGACCGCGGGCAGGACGCCCATGGTGCCGTCCGTCGAGGCCATGCCGCACACGACCAGGTCATAACCGGTCTTCTCGATCGCCTTGGCCAGCACCAGCGAGGTGCCCAGCGCGTCGGTGCCGTGGAGGTCGTCGTCCTCGACGTGGACGGCCTTGTCGGCACCCATGGACAGTGCCTTGCGCAGCGCGTCCTTGGCGTCGTCGGGGCCGACCGTGAGCACGGTGATCTCCGCGTCGTCGGCTTCGTCGGCGATCTGGAGAGCCTGCTCGACGGCGTACTCGTCCAGCTCCGAGAGCAGGCCGTCAACCGACTCGCGATCGGTGGTCAGGTCCTCGGCGAAGTGCCGGTCGCCGGTGGCGTCGGGCACGTACTTCACACAGACAACGATCCTCAGGCTCACGCCGGCTCTCCTACTGCATCGTCTTACGGCGGTCCGGTCCGTGTGGACCGCTGCTGCCGTCCACAATATTACTCGTCAGTACACTGGGCTGGTTCCCCGTTATCAAGGACCGCTAACTGTGACCTTGCCAACGTGGGGAAACGCGCCCGGTGCACAGGGGTCAACTCAATCACGCAGCGCGTTGAAGCGCCCTTGGTGGTACAGCAACGGGCGCCCTCCGCCCGAAGAATCCCCGGCATCCCCGTCTACGATCTCGGCCAGCACGAGCCGGTGGTCACCGGCCGGCACCCGCGCCACGATCCGGCACACCAGCCACGCCACGACCCCCTCCAGCACGGGCACCCCGGAGGGCCCCGAGCGCCAGGCGGTGGGCGGCGCGAAGCGGTCGGCGCCGCTGCGCGCGAAGGTCGCGGCCAGCTCCCGCTGGTGCTCGCCCAGTACGTGCACGCCCACGTGCCCGGCCTCGGCGACGACGGGCCAGCTGGAGGAGCCGGTGCCGATGCCGAAGGAGAGCAGCGGCGGTTCGGCCGCGACGGAGGCCAGCGAGGTCGCGGTAAAGCCCACGGGCCGCCCCCGTGCGGCGGCCGTGACGACGGCGACGCCCGCGGCATGCTGCCTGAAGGCGCCGCGCAGCAGGTCGGCGCCCGTGGCGTTCCCGGTGTTCGGCACGCTCACCGCGCGTTCCCTGACCACATAACGTCACCCTGACGATACGCGGTGCGCACCGTCAAGCCAGGGCCAGGGTTTGGGAGCCGGATCACGCCACGGCCTGTCACGCCACGGCCTCCCCGAGCGCGGCGATGACGTCCGCCTTGCGTGGCTGCCCCGCCGCCCTGCGCACGATCTGTCCGCCGGGGCCGAGGACGAGGACCGTGGGGGTGCGGGTGATGTCCAGCGCGCGGACGAGGCCGAGGTGGGCCTCCGCGTCGATCTCGACGTGGCTGACGCCGGGGACCATGGCGCTGACCTCTTCGAGGGTGCGGCGGGTGGCGCGGCAGGGCTGGCAGAACGCGCTGGAGAACTGCACCAGCGTGGCCCGCTCCCCCAGCCGCTGCACCCCGAGGGTCTCCGCGCTCAGTACCGGCGCTCCGGCGGCTTCGCCGTCGCAGCGCCGCTCGTCCCCGCCGTCGCCGCGAACCCCGCTCTCGTCCCGCGTGCGCACCCTGGCCCTCCCGTTCCGGGGCACGGCCGTCCGCCGTCCGCGCGCCCGTGTCGTCGCTCCTGGTCCTCTGCCCGTCCCCCGCCGTGTGCAGCGCACGCGCGGGCGCCCGGATTCCCGGGTGCCCCGGCGGCACCGCGTGATGAGGATCTCCTGATCAGGCGAGATACGGGGTAGCCATCGTTCCGTCTTTCGGGAACCATCTTCGGCAACCCGAAGTTACGCATGCGTAGGTTCAGGGCACCTGGCGGGAGAACCTTTCCCCAGGCACCGACACGAAGGGTCCCCCCGACATGGCAGATCTCGTCTACCCGCCGGTGATCGGCTTCGCGCGTACCTGGTTCAAGGCACTCGACCTCCGCTTCGACATCCAGGGCACCGAGCACATACCACGCAAGGGCGGTGCCGTGCTGGTGAGCAACCACATCAGCTATCTCGACTTCGTCTTCACCGGCCTCGCCGCGCGTCCCGCCAAGCGGCTGGTGCGCTTCATGGCGAAGGACTCCGTCTTCCGGCACAAGGTGTCGGGGCCGCTGATGCGCGCCATGAAGCACATCCCGGTGGACCGCTCGCAGGGCGAGCACGCCTACCGGCACGCGCTCAAGGCCCTGCGCTCCGGCGAGATCATCGGCGTCTTCCCCGAGGCCACGATCTCGCGCTCCTTCACGCTCAAGGATTTCAAGTCCGGCGCGGCCCGCCTCGCCCAGGAGGCCAAGGTGCCGATGGTGCCGATGGCGCTGTGGGGCACGCAGCGGCTGTGGACCAAGGGCCACAAGCGGGACTTCGGGCGCAACCACTTCCCGGTCACCATCCGCGTCGGCGAACCGGTGCACCCCGAGCCCGACGAGCCGACGTTCAAGGTCACCGAGCGGCTGCGGGAGCGGGTGCACGATCTGCTGGAGGCGGCGCAGCGCGCGTACCCGGGAGTGCCCAAGGGGCCGGAGGACTCCTGGTGGGTGCCCGCGCACATGGGCGGCACGGCACCCACGCCCGCTCAGGCCAAGACGCTCTGAGCCGACGTTCCGGGCCGGTGTTCCGAACCGGTCCGGGCTGACGTTTCAGGCCGACGCGCCCGCTCAGGCGCCGGGGCCGGACACCGGGGGGCGTCCGGCCACGTCGCCGTCGGCCGCGTCGCCGTCGGCTGTGTCCGCGTCCGGCACCTCGACGTCGGACACCTCGGCCTCGGCCAGCCTGCGCAGCACCCGCCCGATGGCGAGGACGCTCTCCACGTCCTCGGGCGGCAGCGAGCCGAGGCGCTTCATGAGCGCCTCGGCCTCGCCGTGTGCCACGTCTGCGAGCGCGCGGGTGCCCGCCTCGGTGACGGCGACGCGGGTGGCGCGGCCGTCGGTGGGGTCGGGCTCCCTGTGGACCAGCCCGGCGGACTGCATGTCCACGATGGCGGCCGTCGCCGTCGGCTGGGAGCACGGCACCCGGTCGGCCAGTACGCCGATGCGCGAGGGCCCGAGCTCCTTCAGCAGGGCGAGGAGGATGAGCTGGGTCGGCTGGAGCCGCCCAGCGGGCGCGGCCCTGCGCAGGGTCCGCAGTATGCGGTGCAGGGACACCACGAGTTCCAGTGCCGCATCCTCGCGCCCGCCCATCGTCCACCCGTCGACTCGCGTTGATCAGGTCAAGCGAGTGTAATAGCGGGTGCGTACATGTCCATCCAGAGCGCCAGGTCCAGGGCCCGTTCCAGACCTCGCCTGGACGCCTGGGTGATCTGCGGGGTGTCCACCTTGGCTGCCTGCTCCAGCCGCTCCCTGCTGACGAGGTCGAAGACGGGGTGCGACGGCTTGGCCAGGATGTCCTTGACGTTGTTCTGGAGGGCCACCGCGTACTGCGGGTCCTGCGTCGAGGGGTAGGGGCTCTTGACGCGGTCGTAGACCGAGCGGGGCAGGACGTCCGCCGTCGCCTCGCGCAGCAGGCTCTTCTCCCTGCCGTCGAACGACTTCAGCGACCAGGGCGCGTTGTAGACGTACTCGACGAGCCGGTGGTCGCAGAACGGCACCCGGACCTCCAGGCCCACCGCCATGCTCGCGCGGTCCTTGCGGTCGAGGAGGATGCGCACGAAGCGGGTCAGGTGGAGGTGGCAGATCTTGCGCATCCGGAACTCGAAGTCGCTCTCCCCTTCGAGCCGCTGGACGCCCGAGACGGCCTCGGCATAGCTGTCCTGGACGTAGCCGGGCAGGTCGAGGGCCTTGGTGGTGGTCTCGGTGAGGATGCTGTCGTCGCTGCCGAAGTGCTCAGCGACCTTCACCAGCCAGGGGAAGGTGTCCGCCTGCTGGGCCGCCGGGTCGAAGAACTGCTTGTAGCCGCCGAAGACCTCGTCGGCCGACTCGCCTGAGAGCGCGACCGTCGAGTGCTGCCTGATGGCCTTGAAGAGCAGGTAGAGGGAGGCGTCCATGTCGCCGAATCCCGCGGGCATGTCCCGGGCGCGGATCATCTTGGCGCGCACCTCGGGGTCGGCCAGTTCGCCGGAGTTCAGGACGATGTCCTGGTGCTCGGTGCCCGAGTCGCGCGCCACGTCGTGCACGAAGGGGGTGTCGGGGGTGCCGCGCAGTTCGTCGGCGACGAAGTTCTCCGTCTGGCCCACGAAGTCCACGGCGAAGCTGCGCACGGTCTCGCCCACCGCGCCGAGCTGCTGGGCCGCCAGCGCGGTCATGGCCGAGGAGTCCAGGCCGCCCGAGAGGAGGGTGCAGCGGGGGACGTCGGCGACGAGCTGACGGCGCACTATGTCGTCGAGGAGGGTGCGCACGTGCGCGACCGACTCCTCCTGGCCGTCGGGGTGCGGCGCGGTCTCCAGCTTCCAGTACACGTGCGTACGGATGCCGCCCTTGCCGACGGTCACGACGGTGCCGGGTTCGACCTCGCGCATGCCCTCCCACACGGCGTTGCCTGGCGTCTTGACGAACGCGAACAGCTCGCGCAGACCGCTGAGGCCGACCTCGCGGCGGGCGAGGGGGTTGGCGAGGATGGCCTTGGGCTCGGAGCCGAAGAGGACGCCGTCGTCGGTCGGGTAGTAGTAGAAGGGCTTGATGCCCATCCGGTCCCTGATCATCACAAGCTTGTGCTCACGGCTGTCCCAGATGGCGAACGCGTACATGCCGTTGAGCCGCTCGGCTATCGCCTCGCCCCACTCCAGGTACCCGTGCAGCACCACCTCCGTGTCGGAGTCCGTGGTGAAGCGGTGGCCCCTGGTGGCCAGCTCCTTGCGCAGCTCGGTGAAGTTGTACGCCTCCCCCGAGTACACCATCGCGACGGGCCCGTCGGGCGTCTCGTAGCTCATGGGCTGGCGTCCACCGGGCAGGTCGATGATGGCCAGCCTGCGGTGGCCGAGGGCGGCGGGGCCCTCGATCCAGGTACCGCGGTCGTCGGGGCCGCGGCAGGCCATCGTCTCGGTCATGGCGTCGACGGCTTCCTGTTCGGACGCCAGGTTCCGCTGGAACGAGACCCATCCGGCGATTCCGCACATGTTCTCTCCTCCGATTCCGACCCCGGTGTTTCGCGCATGTGACGGGCGGCTTCCTTGCCACCGTCCGTAACGCATGCTTGACCAAAAGTCATATGTATCGGGCACCTATGTATCAGGATGTTTTCACGGGGATGTCGTCCGTGAAACACGCGGCGCCGGGTTCACGCCAGGCGCACACACAGGGGCGCCACCCGGTGTCCCGGGTGGCGCCCCTGTGTCCTGCGGTCTTGTGCGGGCCTTTCCGTTCCTCTTACACGGATTTTGCTCCGGCGATTGGCGACGTTTTTACCCTGCCGTCATCTCCTCGCGCAGCGCCGCGAGGAAGCCGTCGACGTCCTCCTCGGCCGTGTCGAAGGAGCACATCCAGCGCACGTCCCCGGCCGCCTCGTCCCAGAAGTAGAAGCGGTAGCGCTTCATCAGCCGCTCGCTCACGTCGTGCGGGAGCCGCGCGAAGACCGCGTTGGCCTCGACGGGGTACAGGATCTCCACCCCGTCGACGGCCTTCACGCCCTCCGCGAGGCGCTGCGCCATGGCGTTGGAGTGGCGCGCGTTGCGCAGCCACAGATCACCGGCGAGCAGCGCCTCCAACTGCGCCGATATGAAGCGCATCTTGGAGGCGAGCTGCATGGACAGCTTGCGCAGGTGCCGCATCGCCGGGCCCGCCGCTTCCGGGTCCAGCACGACGACGGCCTCGCCGAAGAGCATGCCGTTCTTGGTGCCGCCGAAGGAGAGGATGTCCACGCCCGCCGCGTAGGTGAAGGCGCGCATGGGGACGTCCAGCGCGGCGGCGGCGTTGGCGATGCGCGCGCCGTCCATGTGGACCTTCATGCCGCGCTCGTGCGCGTGGGCGCAGATGGCGCGGATCTCCTCCACCGTGTAGAGGGTGCCCAGTTCGGTGTTCTGGGCCAGGGAGACGACCTGCGGCATCGCGCGGTGCTCGTCGTCCCAGCCGTACGCCTCGCGGTCGATCAGCTCGGGCGTGAGCTTGCCGTCCTCCGTCGGCACCGTCAGCAGCTTCAGGCCGCCGACGCGCTCGGGCGCACCGCACTCGTCCACGTTGATATGCGCGGACTCGGCACAGATCACGGCGCCCCAGCGGTCGGTGAGCGCCTGGAGCGCGACGACGTTGGCGCCGGTGCCGTTGAAGACGGGGAACGCCTCGGCGTGCGGGCCGAAGTGGCTGCGCACGACCTGCTGGAGGTGCGCGGTGTACGCGTCGCCCCCGTAGGCGGTCTGGTGGCCGCCGTTGGCGAGGGCGAGCGCGGCCATGATCTCGGGGTGGCCGCCCGCGTAGTTGTCGCTGGCGAAGCCACGGACGGCGGGGTCGTGGCGGCGGCGTGCTTCGGTGCCGGACGGCGGGTTCAGGGCTTCGGCGTCAGCCACAGGCGGTTTCCGTTCACTTCCTCGGCGGACTTGCTCCAGGTCCCGGCGATGGCCTCGGCCAGCTCCTTGACGTCCGTGAAGCCCGCGAACTTGGCGTTCGGGCGGTCGGCCCGCATCTGGTCGTTCACCAGTGCCTTGACCACCAGGATGGCAGCCGCGGCGGGCGGTCCGGCCTCGCCCCCAGCCTTGCGGAAGGCGTCACCGAGCGCCAGCGTCCATGCCTCGGCCGCCGCCTTGGCCGCCGCGTAGGCCGCGTTGCCCGACGTCGGCCTGCCCGCGCCCGCCGCGCTGGTCAGCAGATAGCGGCCGTTGCCGCTGCGCTCCAGCGCGCTCTGGAAGGCGAGGGATGTGTGCTGGACGGTGCGCACGAGGAGGTCGTGCAGCGTGTCCCAGTGGGACAGGTCCGTCTCGGCGAAGGTGGACGAGCCGCGCCAGCCGCCCACGAGGTGGACGAGCCCGTCGATACGGCCGAACTCCTTCTCGGTGCGGTCCGCCCACTCGCGGGTCGCCGCCAGGTCGAGCAGGTCCACGGTGTCGCCGGTGACGGTCGCGCCGCCGTGCGCGAACCGGGCCGCGTCCACGGCCTGCGCGAGGCGCTTGGCGTCCGCGTCGGCCGCGACGACCTTGGCGCCCTCCTCCGCCAGCCGCAGCAGCGTCGCCTGCCCCGCCGGGCCCGCCGCTCCCGCGACGGCGACGACCGTTCCTTCGAGCCGTCCGTTCCCGTTGCCCTGGTAGCCCTGCTCCGTGGTGTCCGTCATGCCGGTCATGCCCGTCGCCTCCTCGTGCTGCGCCCGCCCCTGTGCTCCGCTCACGCGGCGGCCAGGGTGGGGCTCTCGGCCGTGATGCCCTTGGTCGATGCGATCACGCCGCGGAGCTTCTTCGCGAGTGCCTCGTAGAACATGCTCAGCGGAAACTCGTCCGGCAGCACCTCGTCCACCAGCTTGCGGGGCGGCAGGGAGAGGTCGAGCGCGTCGGGGCCCTTGGCCCAGGTGGACCCGGGGTGCGGGGAGAGGTACGTGGAGACCAGCTCGTACGCCTTGAACCAGTGCACCAGCTTGGGGCGGTCGATGCCCGCGCGGTAGAGCGTCTCGATCTCCTCGCGCAGCGAGACGGTCACCTCGCGTGCGCGGTCCCAGTCGATGGTGAGCTTGTTGTCCGTCCAGCGCAGGGCCTCGTGCTGGTGGAGGTAGGCGAAGAGGAGCTGGCCGCCCAGGCCGTCGTAGTTGCGGGTGCGCTCGCCCGTGACGGGGAAGCGGAAGAGGCGGTCGAGGAGCACGGCGTACTGCACGTCGCGGCCCTGGGGGTAACCGTCGGCGGCCAGCTTCCCCGACTCATGGAAGGCGGTCAGATCGCAGCGCAGCTCTTCGAGCCCGTACATCCAGAACGGCTGCCGCTGCTTGATCATGAACGGGTCGAAGGGCAGGTCGCCGTGACTGTGGGTGCGGTCGTGGATCAGGTCCCACAGCACGAAGGTCTCCTGGCAGCGCTCCTGGTCGGCCAGCAGCCCGCGCGCCTCCTCGGGCAGTTCCAGGCTGGTCACCTCGCGGGCCGCCTCCACGACGCGGCGGAAGCGCGCGGCCTCGCGGTCGCAGAAGATGCCGCCCCAGGAGAAGCGCTCGGGCGCCTCGCGCACGGCGATCGTCTCCGGGAAGAGGACGGCGGAGTTGGTGTCGTAGCCGGAGGTGAAGTCCTCGAAGGTGATGCCGCAGAACATCGGGTTGTCGTAGCGGGTGCGCTCCACCTCGGCGAGCCAGTCCGGCCACACCATGCGCAGCACGACGGCCTCCAGGTTGCGGTCCGGGTTGCCGTTCTGCGTGTACATCGGGAAGACGACCAGGTGCGTGAGGCCGTCCTCGCGCCGCTGCGCGGGCTGGAAGGCGAGCAGCGAGTCGAGGAAGTCGGGGACGCCGAAGCCCTCGTCGGCCCAGCGGCGCAGATCGGCCAGCAGCGCCTCGTGGTACGCGGCGTCGTGCGGCAGCAGCGGGGCCAGCTCGGCGACGGCGGTACGGACCCGCTCCAGCTCGGCCTCTATCGCGGCGCGCGACGGCGCGTCCTCGGCCTCGAAGTCGATGGAGCCGTCCTTGGACTGGGCCGGGCGGATCGCCTCCACGGCCGTCTTCAGGGCTGTCCAGGCGGGGTGCCCGGCCACCACGGGCTCGGCGGGGCTGTGGCCACCAGAGCCGTTGACGGACGAAAGTCCGCCCTTCGCACCCTCGGGCGAAAGAATTTCCGTCATGACTACCCCTCCACAGGAGAACCTCGCGTGGAAGAACCGTAACCACGCGAGGCTTCTCGCTCAAGGGGAGACCACAGGAGAATGTTCACGTCACCCCGGGGTTTCACCGTCAATCTTCCGGCCGGAGACCGTTCCGGCGACGGCTTCTCCCAGTCCCCGCTGGGCCTCACGGGCTTCGGCGAGCAGTTCCCCGAAGCCGAAGAAGCCGTGGAACATCCCTGGGAAGTACGCCTCGCTCGCCTCGGTGCCGGCCTCCCGCAGCTTCGCCGCGTAGGCGCTGCCCTCGTCGCACAGCGGATCGCAGCCCGCCGTGATCACGTACGCGGGCGGCAGGCCCGTCAGATCGGCGCGCAGGGGTGCGGCATAGGGGTGGTCGCGGTCGCCGTCGGGCCCGAAGTACTGCTCCCCGAACCAGCGCACCGCCTCGGCCGTGAGGTAGTGCCCCTTCGCGTTCGCGCGGTGCGACTCCGTGTCCACGGCCGTGTCGGTCGCCGGGTAGATCAGCGCCTGGAGCGCGAGGGCCGGGCCGCCCCTGTCGCGGGCGACGAGAGTGCTGGCCGCCGCGAGGTTGCCGCCCGCGCTGTCGCCCGCGACGACCAGCGCTCCGGGGTCGCCGCCCAGCTCGCCGACGTGCCGGGCGGCCCAGCACACGGCGGCGTAGGCGTCCTCCACGGGCGCGGGGAAGCGGACCTCGGGGGCGAGCCGGTAGTCGACGGAGACGACCACGGCGCCGCCCTCCCGGCAGATGGAGCGCGCGGTGCCGTCGTGGGTGTCCAGGTCGCACAGCACCCAGCCGCCGCCGTGGAAGAAGACCACGGTGGGGTGGGGGCCCTCAGCGAACGGGCGGTAGATCCGCACGGGCAGCGCGGGCGCGCCCTCGGGCCCTGGCACCGTGCGGTCGGTGACCTCGCGCACGGGCGGGGGCTCGAAGGGCGGGCGTGGGGCCCGCGCGAGCACGCGGCGGGCCTCGACGGCGTCGGTGACTGCGCCGCCGACGTCCGGGAAGACGGCGGCCAGCGCCTCCATGAGGGGGCGCGCCTCGGGTGCGAGGCGGGCGGGGGCGCGCGGCGCGTGGACGGGGACGGAGGCGGACATGGGGGCGGCCCGTACGGGGGCCGGGGAGGCGGGAGGGTGCACGGGGTCGTCGGTCACGGGTGCGCTCCTTCGTGGGTGGTGTCCGGCGTGCTGCGCACTGTCACGGAAGTGCGGGGGCCGTCGTCGCGGAAGCGCGGGATGACCTTCTCGCCCCATTGCCGGATGGTCTCCATGCACGCCTCTTGCGGCACCGTGCCCATCTGGATCAGGCACATGATCTCGTCCGCGCCCGCTTCGCGCAGCCGTTCCACGTACGCGACCGCGTCCTCGGCGCTTCCGTACGCGTGGTCGGCCTGGAAGGTGGCGGTGGAGCTGGGGCGTACGGGGATGTCCTGCTCGTGCAGCCTCGCCACCATCAGCTCCTCGGCCGCGCGCATCCCGGCCGCCTCATCGGCGCCCTCCACCACGGCCTCGTCGGGCACTCCCCCGCCGCCGTACCAGTGGCCGATGGACTGCGCGAAGAACCGCTGCCCCCGCACCCCGACGCTGCGCGCCCGCTCCGGGTCGTCGAGCACGATGGTCGGGCAGAGCACCGAGAAGTGGTCGTTGACCTCGGTCGAGACGAAGTGCGCGCTGTCGCGCTCCGCCCTCGCCGCGTCGTAGGTACGGCGCATGCGCGCGACGGACTCGGGCCCCGCGAAGCCCATCACCAGCGCGCCGACGCCGAGCCGCGCAGCGCGTGCGAGCGTCTCCTCGCGGCTGCACGCGAGGAAGAGCGGCGGGTGCGGGGCCTGCGCGGGGCGGGGCAGCACGGGGTGCGGGTCGATGTCGAGGAGTTCGCCGTGGTGCTCCAGCTCGTCCCGCTGCCAGGCGGCCCCGATGATCCGCAGCGCCTCCTCCACCTCCTGAGCGGTGCGCTCCCTGTCGACGCCGCACAGGGAGGTCTCCTGGAGCGTGCCGCCGCGTCCCGCGCCGAGGTCGAGGCGTCCGCCGGAGAGCAGGTCGAGGGTGGCCGCGCGCTCGGCGACGCGGGCCGGGTGGTTGAAGCGGAACGGCATGCAGACGACGCCGTGCCCGATGCGCAGGGTGCTGGTCCGCGCGGCCACCCACGTCAGGAAGATCTCCGGGGCCGACATGTGCGCGTACCACTTGAGGGAGTGGTGCTCGACGGCCCAGATCCCGTCGAACCCCATCCGTTCGGCGAGGACGGCCTGCTCGACGCTGTCCCTGAAGAGCTGGTGCTCACGCTCGACGGTCGGGTCGGCGAGCTGCGCCTCGAAGATCATGGAGAACTTCACCCATGCCACCTCCTGCCGGAATCCGGAACGCCGCGTGCCCGGCCGGGCGGCGGTCGGGGATCGGCGGAACGGCCGGATCCCTTGAAGACTCCGGCTGTTTCGGTTAGCCATATGACTAACCGTCAGGTCTACAGAAGGCAAGGCATGCGACGACAGCGCCGACGCCCCGAAGCCGAACTCCCGCCGACCGCCTGGGCCATGCTCGGCCTGCTCTCCTTCCCCGGCGAACGCACCGGCTACGACCTGAAGAAGTGGGCCGACGCCTCGCTGCGCTTCTTCTACTGGTCGCCCGCGATCAGCCAGATCTACGCCGAACTGCGCCGCCTGGAGGGCCTCGGCTACGCCTCCTCGCGCCGCTCAGAGCCCGACGAGCCCCGCGCCAAACGCCGTTACGCGATCACGGCGGCGGGCCGCGCCGCGCTGGCACGCTGGGCGGACACGAGCGAACCGGGGCCGCCCGTCCTCAAGCACCCGCTGGTGCTGCGGATCTGGCTGGGCCACCTCGCGGAGCCCGAGCGCCTGGCCACGCGCGTACGCGAACACATGGAACGCACACGGGCCGAGCTGAAGGAGATACGGGACGCGCTGGCCCGCGCGGACGCGCACGACGCGACGGGCGGGGGAACGGGCGACGGCACCGGTGCGACGGGCGGGGGAACGGGTGCGACGGGCGAGGGCTGGCGGCATCCGCGGATCGCGCTGCGCTGGAGCGAGCGGCACCAACTGGCCGAGCTGGAGCTGGCCGAGGCGATGCTCGCGGACCTGGCGGAGCCGCACCCTCCCGGCGCGCGGGCGCCGACGGAGGGCGACCGTGCGGATACCGGCGCGGACACCCCCGCGGACACCGCGCCCACGGACGGGTGACGGAGCGGGACCGCGGCGGCGCGGACCGCTAGGGCGTGTTGCGGAAGTAGCGCCGTCCGCCCGGAGGGCGGGGCCCGCGGGGTCTGGTGCGTGCGATCGCAAGGCGGAGGGTCGCCCTCGTACCGGGCGTACTCGGGTGATCCCGACAACGCAGCGAGCGTGCGTGCCAGGCCCCGCGGGCCAGGCGGGACTTCCGCAACACGCCCTACTGAGTTTTTCGTTAGTTCTGTGGGTGCAAGGGCGTCGGCGGTGTGAGGATGCTGGGGTGTCTTCCCAGTCGCAGGATG
>NZ_BAAGSO010000031.1:0-9733 GCF_054782395.1 Streptomyces daliensis
ACATCTTCAACGGCACCCTCACCACAGCAGCCATCGTCATATGGCTCCGCGACACCGTCCAAGAGCCATCAGAAACGGCCTAACGCCGAGAAGTTCTGGTACGTGGTGATGAACATAGCCTTCGGTTCCGGCTACCTCTCAAAGGTGATCACCAAGAAGGCCCTGTCCGAGGTGCTGTGCGGCGACGATAGCCCTGAATCCAAGGGCTGGCAGGCGCCCAGCTCCCCGTGATCACCAACGTTGCTGTACCCCGCTGCTGTACGGCACACCAGAGGCCCGCCCCGGGCTCCCGGAGCGGGCCTCTGGCCTGCGGAGCCGCCTGTCGGATTCGAACCGACGACCTTCTGTTTACAAGATCCGGGCGGGGCCCTGGTGAAGGCTGCGAGCGCTGCGCCGCGCGATGATGGTGGGGCGGCGCTGACGGGCGCCGTGTGCCGTCGTTGATGTCAGCGCTGATGTCAGGAGAGCGGCACAGTGAGTCACTACGCGGCCGGTGGCTCCCCGTGTTCGAGGTAGTCATGGTGACCGTCAGCGCGTGCGCTGACAGCGCGCCTCACGCGGCGGGCAAGCCTCGGGATCAAGAACTGATCGAGGTCTTCGACCGGGTGGAACTCGGCGGCAAGAAGCTCGTCCGGCGCGAGCTTGATCGAGGCCGCCGCGTCCGGGCTGAGGTCGCCACCGTCGAAGACGTACAGGACCTTGTCGCCCTCGGCCGGAAGCGGGGCCCAGTCGGTCACCAGCAGCGGCCCGATAGGCGGTGTGATGCCCAGCTCTTCTTGGACCTCGCGGCGGCACGCGGCCAAGGGGGACTCGCCCGTCTCGACGTATCCGCCGGGGATCTCCCACATCGGCTTGTACGAGGGGCGGACCAGCAGTACGCGGCCCTGGGCGTCGAAGAACAGGGCGCCTGCGGCCATGCGTGGCCGCGCCATCCGCTGTTCGTGCTCGTTCTCGGGCATGGTTCGACCCTACCGAGCGAGATCCCCACGGCCCGACCGGGACGCGGCCGCCTGTCGCGACACCGCTACGCATGTGACACTCGGGCTCACAGAGTGAGGGGGTCACACAGTGCGTGGCATGGCAAACCATCTCCCGTTCGGCAAGCGTGTGCGGTTCTACCGGGAGCGCCGTGGCCTGCACCAGTGGCAACTTGGCGAGTTGCTGAACCGCTCTGAGGACTGGGTGTACCGGGTGGAGTCCGGCCGGGTCCCGGTGAACAACGTCAAGATGCTCGCGGACCTGGCGGAAGCCCTTCGCGTCCATGTGGAGGACCTGCAAGGCGTCCCGGCGCTCCTGGACGATCGCGACAGCCACAAGGGCAGCATCCCGGCCATCCGGGCCTCCCTGATGCAGTCGCGGCGGCTGGCTGGCCCCCTGTACGACACTCGGGAGCCGCTGCGCCTGGAACGCCTCGATGTGGAGGTTGACGGTGCCTGGAGCCTGTTCCAGAACTCCGAGTACGCCAGGCTCAGCGAGCGTCTTCCCGCGCTGCTGGCGGATGCCCGTCTAGCCACGCACGAGCATTCCGCAGGGCCGGACCGGGTCCGGGCACTCACGTCCTTCGCGCTCACCTGTCACGTGACGGCGGCGTTCCTGCGCAAGCTCGGTGAGACGAACTTGGCCTGGACTGCTGCGGACCAGGGCGACATGGCCGCGAGCGAGACGGCGGACCCGGCCATCATGCTGGCGCTGCGTCGGTGCGTCGCTCATGTCCAGCTCGGCGCCGGGATGGCGGCAGAAGCCGTGAACGCCACGCACAACGCCACCGCGGATCTCCCCTTCGGCTGGTGGAAGACATCTCCAGTCGCGCTGTCGCTGTACGGGACGCTCTTCCTGAACGGCGCGGTGGCTGCGGCGCGACTGCGTGACCGGTCGACCGCTGATGACATGCTGGGACGGGCGCACGAGGCCGCCGAACGGCTCGGCACGGACGCCAACGAGATGTGGACGTCTTTCGGCCCGACGAACGTGGAGATTCACCGCCTGGCGCTGGCCCTGGAATTCGAAGACGTACAGAATGCCGTGGACATAGCGCCGGGGGTACGGCCGGGCCGAAACCTGCCGGTAGAGCGGCGAGCGCGAGCGCGTCTTGACGTAGCTCGGGCCTACGGTGAGGCTGGCCGGACCGACGACGCGGCGAAGCATCTGAAGCGCGCGTTCACGACCGCTCCCGAGCAGATGAGGGCGCACGAGTTCGCCCGCGATCTGGCGCGTCGGCTGAGCCAACGGAGCCAGCGCCGCGACGTTCGCGAACTGGCCTTGAGCCTCGGCGCTCTCAAGTAGCCACCACCTCCTCGACGTTGCGGGGCGGACCCGGAATTTTCTTCCGGGTCCGCCCCGCTTTCCGCGTCTACGGTCTCCCCGTTCACGCCACTGAAACGCGGAGAGGGCGGCCGACCGGTGCACGCAGAGGAGATCAAGGAAGCGATCAGCAGAGCCCTGACCGAGCGATCGGTGTTGCCTCCGTACGGCGAGCTGTACTCGCTGCACGAGACCTTGGTGGGCCACATCGAAACGCTGATGCCGGTGGCGTCCCAGCAGATCGACGGCCTGTGGCACGGCGCTCCGGAGTGGTACCGGAAGCGGGCCCGGCTCGATGCGATCGCGTACGAGGTGCGGCAGGGGCTTGGTCCGGGGTTGCAGTCGGCCGCGTCACACGTGCGGAGCCTGGGCTACGCACTGCGGTTCCTCTCCGAGAACACCGGTGCCTTGGAGGCCGGGAAGAGCGCTCGGTCGTGAACTCCGCCCTCTTCTGCGTGAGCTGAGGGGCAGCACGCCGAACAACCGCATACGCAAGACCGGACCACCCCTCAACCCTTGGCCGGAGAAGGGTGGTCCGGTGAAGAGTCCCTGTTCAGGACCCTGGTGCCGATGGTACCGGGGCATTCGTCGTGCTCCCGTTCACTGCCTCGGCCCGACCGTACGGAGCGAGACGAGAGAGGACCTGGACAGTGAGGGACACCTTGCCTGGGAAAAGTCAGCCACCACGGCGGGAGAGACGACCGAGCACCCGCACGTGTGCACCCCAGCCCCCCACCGGCATCAGCCACGCTTCGGGGCTTCTGGTCTTTGACCCGCAGACGCCTCCGCGTTGCCCCAGCCGACCGCCGGGCGATGGCGGGACCGGCCCGCAGACCGCGACGAGACCTGGGCGCCGCGCCACGGTCCTTGTCGGCGCCCCGTGTGCTGCGAGCCGCCTCGTTCCGGCGTTTTTTCAGGGCAGTTGGGCTGCTGCTCCGGGTGGCGCGCTGAGCGGGGCGGCAGACAGGAGCGTGCGACGGCCACAGGCCGCCAGCGCACTACCCGCGACAGCGGGCCCCTTGATCCAGTAAGGAAACTCTGAACAGCTACCGCTTCTGGGTCGCTTCGACTGACCACACGACGTTCGCCCAACTCATCGGGCAACGCGGTAAGAAAGGGAGTCAATGCACGACGCGCACGTCCACGGCATAGGCCGGGCACGGAGCGAACAGCCGGTTGCCCTGCTCGTCGGTGAGGCGCCAGCGGCGCCCGGAGCGGGTGTCGGCGGCGGGGCGCCACTGGGCGAAGCACTTGTGTTCGCAGCGGGTGACGCCGTGGACGACGGCGCCGCGCTCGTCGCGGTAGAGGTACTGGGCGACGCGCTTGTGACCGCGCTCGTTGCACGGAATCCACGTGTCGGCAGCGGGATGGTCTCGAGGACGGTTGTCCAGCGGCATGTCGAACAGGTCGGCCTCGCGCCAGCCGATGGTGGCGAGGAAGCCGGTGTTGCCCTCGCGCTTGCGGCAGTAGACGGCGACGCCGTCGGGGATGCGGCGGATCGCTACTGTGCTGGGCGCGTCCCCGTCGTGGCAGATGTCGCGAGTACAGCGGAGGCTGGGCTGCCTCCTGGCTGTCGGTCCGCTCGGGCATGTCGATCCCGGCCCGAACCCAGTTCCCCGGCGGCACCAGCGTGGCCGGAGCTGTCCCGTCGGTGAGGATGCTGGCGATGTCCGCCATTGGCAGGAGTAGGGCTTCCCACCGGCTACGGGTGTCGGTGTGCACCCACAGGCTGTGACTGCGCTCGTGCTCCGCCATGTCCTGGGAGAGTCCTTCCCAGAGACCGGGGCCGATGGGCTCCTTGGACTCGACCGCGAGGGCCCCACCCCCGTAGGTCAGGCCGTCGGGTCGGCGGGAAGATGGCGAGGACGCGGGTGTCGCCGCACAGGTACACGTCCCCGTCCAGGCCGAGTCGGCGCAAGCCCGTCTCCAGGGTGAGTTCCGCGCGCCCGGCCCGGTTGAAGGCGGCGATGGCCTCGTTCAGGTTCTCTTGGGGTTCACCGGCCGCTCCCGTCCGCGATGGGCGGAATGCTCACAGCCACCTGGACGTAACGCCCATCGTGCGAGCCCTCGCCGTGCCATGACGCGAAGAGGGAGGAGTCGACGTGCGGCTGCATGTCGGCACCAATCAGGTCGCCGATGTCGTGGCCAAGAGGCTCCGGGAAGCCGCGCGTCTTCCTCGTGCCGATGCCGATGCCCGCCTCGCCTACTGCGATCAAGGGGCGCACACCGTAGAGGGCGGCGAGCGCGGAGGCTGCGTCTTGCGCGTCGAGAACGCGGTGTGCCGTCCTGACCGTCGTCTGGTCGTTCGTCACGCGGCGCCCCCGAGATCGGCGGAGTGATGGTCGGCCTCGATGGCGGCGAGCTGGTCGGCGAGAGCGGTGAGCTTGGGCAGGTGGGCGCGGATCTTCGCGATCTCCGCGCGGAGCCCGGCCGCGTCCAGGTCGCGCCAGTCGCCTCCGCCCTCGAACCCGGCGATCACGTGCCCGTTGTCGTCGGCGTCCAGCAGTTCCGCGCCGAGGTAGGCGTGGCCGAGAGGGCCGGGGACGGGGATGCCGGGGACCTCGGCACAATGCCCCTGGTGGATACCGGTCCTGTCGCACCACTCCACGGGGCAGGCGTCGGCCGGTCGCGGGGCGAGCGCGGGGGCTTCGCCGTTCCATTCCGCGCGGGCGGCGACGAGCTGGACGCGGACGTTGTCGAGCCGGTCGGCCTGCTCGCGCAGGTTGGCGATGAAGGTGGCCATCCCGTCCGGGGTGAGGTTCTCGACGTGGCGGCCCTCGCCCAGTTCGATGTCGACGAGCGGTTCTTGCTCCTCGAGGGCGTGCCCGTAGGGGGAGCAATACATCCGCGCGCCCAGGAGCGTGTCGGTGTAGCGGCCGTGGCAGTCCTCGAAGATGTCGGCCTTGAATCCGTCGCAGTGGAAGGTGTGGCACAGGTCGACCAGGAACATCCGGGCCCGGTCCGGGTCGAGGTTCTGCTCGTCGTGCTCGCCGTTCTGGCACTCCTCGCAGCAGGAGAGGCCGCGGCCCTCGATCTGGCCGCCTCCGGCCAGGGTCATGGTCCAAGGACGGGCTCCGACGGGCGCGGGCTGGACGAGAGCGTGGGGGATGGGAAGGTCGTCGTGCGCGGTGGGGACGCGCTGTGCGGTCTGGGGTGACGACGCCATAGTCGTCGTAGGAAGCTGGTTCATGAGCGTGTTCCGTTCTCTACTTGCTGGTGGATGCGGTGCTTCGCTCGACAGACGCCGTCGGCTGGACCCCGGGGCGATGCCGTTGTTCTCGCGGGTAGGCCCGAAGAAGGCGAGCGCGTCGGTCGTGCGGACGAACTGAATGCGCCCGAGACGGACGGTCTCGACTCCGAGTCGCCCCTGCTGGGCGAGCTAGTAGGTCGTGGACTCCGCCTGCGAGGCCAAGGCCCCGAAGTCGGGCCATAGCGGCATGAAGGGCTTGTTGTAGCTCTTCAGCTCGGTGATCGTCAGGCCGGGCGTGGTGTGCTTCGTCACGACGCACGCTCCGCCTTGAGCGTTCGCGCGAATTCCTCGACCGAGTCCTCTGGGTAGAGGACGCGTCGCCCGACCTTCATGCCCTTCGGGCCGTACCCGATGTGCCGCCAATAGCGGACCATGCTGGCGGCCGTGCGGTATCGCGCGGCGACCTCCGCCGTTGTGAGGTAGTGCGCATGTCCAACCTTCTGAAGTTCGAGAACCCCGAGCATGTCACTCATCTCCGAGAAGACGCGTTTTACAAGAGCGAGATTGTCCGACTACTCGTCGATCTAATCGTTGAGCACTCGCGCTGAACAGACAGCCTTCGCCAGGGAGGGCAAATGAAGGGTTCGGCGTATCGGCGGTGCTATTGCCGAGGGGAGGACGGGCTGGCGCTGAACAGCTCGTGTCCGCAACTCTCGTCCCGTCGGCATGGGGTGTGGGCGGTGCGGCAGGAGCTGCCCGCGCGCGCTGACGGGGGCCGACGGTCCTTCTCCCGCTCCGGGTACGAGACAGCGAAGGGCCCCGCCACGGCCCTGGACCGTGTCCGCGCCCTGCCCGAGCACGACGACACTGACGCGCAGACCGTTCTGGGCGACCTCCTCGAAGAGGTCAGCAAGGACTCGCGGGCGCCGCTGCCGGAGGTTGAGGAGACCCGGCGGCGCCTGAACCTGGGCCTGTCCCTGCCCTCCCGTCTCACGGTCGGCGAGTGGCTGGACATGTGGCTGGAGTCGAAGAAGACGATCACCGGCTACGAGAGCATCATCCGCGTCCACCTCAGCTCCTTGATCGGGAACGTGCGCCTGAACCGGCTGAGCGTCCCGCACATGGACGACGTTGTCGCCCGGATCGACGAGCGCAACGAGGTCATCGCCGCAGAGAACCATGCCCGCTGAGAGCAGGAGAGACGCTGCAAGTGGGGCAAGCGGTCCCGGCCCTCGGCCGCCGAGCGGGCCTGGCTCGCGCGGGAGCGGGCGAAGCTGAAGGCGATGCCCCCGTACCGCAAGCTGACCGGCCCGGCGACGGAGCAGCGGATACGGGCGTGCCTGCGCACCGCGCTGAACGCGGCGATAGTCAGGCAGCGTAAGACGGGGCTGACGTTCAACGCCGTCGAGTACGTCGAACTCACCGGCGGCCAGCGCCCGAAGGGCCTGCTGTGGACGGACGAGCGGGCGGCGCGTTGGCACGAGACGGGTGAGAAGCCGAGCCCGGTGAGCATCCTCGGACGCTGTCGGACGAGTTCGAGCGCATCCGCGAGAAGACGGACCTGCCTCCGGTGAACCTGCGGGACCTGCGGCATGTGGGCGCGGGGCTGGTGAAGGCCGCGGGCGGCGACATCGACGACGCGAAGGTGAAGCTGCGGCACTCCTCGATCAAGCTCACCAGCGACACGTACATGGTGATGTTCCAGGAGATGGACGAGGCCCTCGCGGAGGGCGTCGTCTCGGTGGTGCCGCGGGCCCGGAAGGCACCGGAGGCGGAGAAGATCCCGGACGATGCCGAGCCGGAGGACGCCGAGGAGGAGCCGGAGGAGGACAGCGAGGAGTGATCGTCTGCACGCCCGCTCACGCACCGTTCACGCACGGCCCCCGAAACGCAGTGAAGCCCCAGCCGGATTGATCTCGGCTGGGGCTTCTTCGTGCTGGTCACCCTGTGGGTGACGCCAGAGCCGCCTGTCGGATTCGAACCGACGACCTTCTGTTTACAAGACAGATGCTCTAACCAGCTGAGCTAAGGCGGCATGCGTGCCCGTGCAGTGTACCCACCCACCGCCCGCACCCCGCGAGCCCGTTCCCCGGAGAGCCGCGCCGCGCCGGCTCCCCCGGCCCCTCCCGGAGGGAGTTCGCGCAGAAGTGCTGACAAGGGGTGGGGGCGCGGGTTAGCGTCACCGCAGTTCGCGGCAGTGGACTACACCTTCTGATGTCGCCCCTCCGCCGCGGACCACCTCCCTTTACGACGGATCGTCCGGCACGTACCTGCCGGTGAAGGAGACAACAACATGGCTACGGTCACGTATGACCAGGCGACCCGGACCTATCCGGGTTCCGACAAGCCCGCCGTCGACAAGCTCGACATCGGGATCGAGGACGGAGAGTTCCTCGTGCTCGTCGGACCCTCCGGTTGCGGGAAGTCCACGTCGCTGCGGATGCTCGCGGGGCTCGAGGACGTCAACGAGGGCAACATCCGCATCGGCGACCGGGACGTGACCCACCTGCCGCCGAAGGACCGGGACATCGCGATGGTGTTCCAGAACTACGCGCTGTACCCGCACATGAGCGTCGCCGACAACATGGGCTTCGCGCTCAAGATCGCGGGCGTGCCGAAGTCGGAGATCCGGAAGAAGGTCGAGGACGCGGCGAAGATCCTGGACCTCACCGAGTACCTGGGCCGCAAGCCCAAGGCGCTCTCCGGTGGTCAGCGTCAGCGTGTCGCGATGGGCCGCGCGATCGTCCGGGAGCCGCAGGTGTTCCTCATGGACGAGCCGCTCTCGAACCTGGACGCGAAGCTCCGCGTCCAGACCCGTACGCAGATAGCGGGCCTCCAGCGCCGTCTGGGGATCACCACGGTCTACGTCACCCACGACCAGGTCGAGGCCATGACCATGGGCGACCGCGTGGCCGTGCTCAAGGACGGGCTGCTCCAGCAGGTCGACACCCCGCGCCACATGTACGACCGCCCGGCGAACCTCTTCGTCGCGGGCTTCATCGGCTCCCCCGCCATGAACCTGGTCGAGGTCCCGATCACCGACGGTGGCGTGAAGTTCGGCAACAGCGTCGTACCCGTCGACCGCGAGGCGCTGAGCGCCGCCTCCGACAAGGGCGACACCACGGTCACGGTCGGCGTCCGCCCGGAGCACTTCGACCTCACCAACGGTGAGAGCAGCGGGCTCTCCAAGGACCAGCCCGCGGGCGTCCCGGTCACCGTGAACGTCGTCGAGGAGCTGGGCGCCGACGGCTACGTCTACGGCACCGCCGAGGTCGGCGGCGAGACCCGCGACCTCGTGGTCCGCGTCAGCGGGCGCGCCGTTCCCGAGAAGGGCTCCGTGGTCCACGTCGTCCCGCGCGGCGGCGAGACCCACGTGTTCTCCACCTCCACCGGCGAGCGCCTCAGCGACTGACCCGGTCGACGGGCGGGCCGACGTGGCTCGGCGCCGCGTGTGACGGCGCCGATCGGCGCAGCGACCGCAACCCCGCGAAGGGGCCGTATCTCCGTAACTCACGGTGATACGGCCCCTTTTCGTGCCCCTACGTCAACACGACTCTCGAACAACACCCTCTTTTCTTCCCTCGACAGAGTGACTAAATGTCGCCAAATCACTACCGCTCGCTACCATCGCGACCGTGAACCACGCAGCCCGCCGTATCGGCCGATCCCTCGCCCTTGTCCTGCCGGTCGTCCTCGTCCTCTCGGGGACCCTCGCGGTCACCCGCGTTCCCTGGGCGACCGCACCCTCCGAGTCCCAGGTGCTGACCGCGTCAGCGGAGAACGCGTCGTCCAAGGCGAAGTCCCGCGCACCGCAGGACGTTCTCCGCGACCGCCTCGTCGCCGAGCTCCAGGAGGAGAACCCCAGCACCGCGCTCACGAGCCTCCAGAAGGAGATGAACCGCAAGCCATCACTCGCCAAGCACTGCACGTCCATCGCGAAGGCCCTCGGCAGGGCGGCCGTCAAGAAGTACGGTGCCGCGCACCGCGCCCACCGCTTCTCGCGCCCCGTCTGCGACACGTCCTTCGCCACCGGCATCGCCCAGATGAACTAGGCGCCGGGCGGCAGCGGGTACGCGAGCACCGCATCGCGCCACCTCGTGCCCCGTCCCCGTGGAACCGCGCGCCCCGGCGCAGCGGCTCACCGCGCACAGCGCACAGCGCACCACGCACAGCACCACACCGCTGTCGCCCGCGCCCAACAGACACCCCCCCCCCCCCCCCCCCCCCCCCCCCCCCCCCCCC
>NZ_BAAGSO010000032.1:0-507 GCF_054782395.1 Streptomyces daliensis
CCGAGTGCAGCCGGGAACAGGGCTCACACACCGAGGCGCGGCGGTTACGGCAGCGCACCGGCAACCGCTCACCCGGTTCTGCACCCGTCGAGTAGGACGAGACGACCTCACCCGTACCGGGGTGGTAGGTGACCGTGCTCCCGGACAGATACACCGGCTTGGCGCAGCCGCCAATGGCCGTGATCTGCTCACGCCAGCGCCCGAAAAGCGGATCTCGGATCAGGTAGAGAAGATCACGGTCCACCTCGGAAAGGCCCTTGAGCGCATCTTGCCGCGCCAGCTCCGCCGACCGTTCGGCAGAAGTCGAGAACGGCCAGGTACTGCGTACGGAATTGGCGCCGAATTCGGCAGGCATCATCAGGTTTCCAGTCTCTGAAGTCATGCAGCGGAAATTGGGTGTTCACCGGTTACCTCCTGTGGATTTACTGACAGGTCGTCAGCTTGTATCTGACTGTGCATCATGTGCCGTATACGCCCCGCCAAGGGCGCATCGCGCCACACCTCTTC
>NZ_BAAGSO010000033.1:0-7945 GCF_054782395.1 Streptomyces daliensis
CCCCGGCACGGCACCGACCCCCACCACACACCAACCCCACACGACCACCGGCACAAGCCAACAACCACGCGGCGCCAGCCGCGAAGCACCGGTCCACACGCCGCGCCGAAGCCACCCACCCGCACCCGAAAAACAACGGCGCCCCGCCACACGACCGCACCCCCGTGCAGCGGCGCAAAAATGTTGTGGGCAATCGTCCCGCTGGCGGGACGGGTGGGCACAACCCGTGCCACCGGCCCGCCACACGCGAACGAAACCCCAAAGGGGCAACCGGGGCAGGCGCACCCTCTGAGGAGAGGAGCACCCTGTGTGGCCTTCACCCCGCACCCCGTGAAACGGCGCGAACCAGTGAAGGGGCAACCCTGTGTTTCATTCCGCCCCCCGCGAAGGGAGCGTCAGTTCGTCGTAGAGGGCGAGGATTTGGGTGACCGTGTCGTTCTCGGAGGGCCAGCTTGCCGCTCGGGCGTGGCCCTTCGCGACCAGCGAGGCGCGCAGGGGCGGGTCCGTCAGGAGCGAGGTGACCGCTGTGGCGAGCGCGTCGGGGGCGGCGTAGGGGACCAGCAGGGCCGCGTCGCCGACGAGTTCGGGGACGCCCCCGACCGCCGTCGCCACCAACGGCACCCCCGCCCGCAACGCTTCCTGCGCGAAGAGCGACCGCGCCTCCCACCGGGAGGCCAGCACCGCCACGTCCGCCCCGGCCAGCAGCTGAAGCGCGTCCTCACGCCGCCCCAGCAGCCGTACGGGCAGGTCCTCTTCGTCGATGCGCCGTTGCAGCGCGGCACGCTCGGCGCCCTCGCCCGCGATGGCGAACAGCGGCGGCGGTTCGAAGTGGCGCCAGGCACGGGAGGCGGTCAGCGCCGCGTCGTACCCCTGGTGCTCCGCCAGTCGTCCGACGGACACGATCAGCGGCCGGTCCACGGCGCCGACCTCGGCCCGCACCTTGTGCCGCAACCGCTCCTCCGCCGTCCCTGACGGCTCCGCACCCGCCCCTGCCCCCTTCGCGCCCCGTACCGCCGACGGCCGCAGCGCCGCGACGGGCGCGAGCCGCGCGTCCCGCGCGCCACGGCGACGGGCACGGGCGACGAGGTCGGAGCTGACCCCGAGCACCACCGTCGCGGAGCGCGCCACGCGCCGCTCCAGCATCCGCGTCAGGCGCGCCCGCGCTCCCCGCGCGTGCCCACGGGTGTGCCAGGTGACGACGAGCGGGACGTGCCGTCGGCGCCTGCGGAGCGCGAGGGCCGCCAGCAGGCCCGCCTGTAGCCCGTGTGCGTGGACGACGTCGGCGTCCTCGCAGACGCGACGCAGCGCGGCGACCGCCTCCGGCTCGCTGCGCGCCGGGGCGGGCGCGAAGGAGGCCCCTGTCGCGGTGAACCCGTAGCTCAGCTCGGCGCCGCCGGGCGCGCAGACCGTCACCCGCAGCCCTCGTGCCACCAGCCCCGCCGTGAGCGAGCGCACGTGTGTCCCGGTGTCCGCGCTGCCCCCGCCCAGCACCTGGACGGCGTGCGGCGGCGTCTGCCCGACGGATGTCAGCGGCAGCGGCGTGGGGGGACGGCTCACCGGGGTCGAACTCCAAGGTCGTGGGGGCGGAGGGGTCCGTGGGGGTACCGCTCTACGCGCGGTGCGCGCACACGCACGGGCGTACCGTCGTGCGCGCGCATCGCGCGTAGCGTGGGGCCACCAGCATGCCAGCCGTCGGCGGCGGGCCAGGACCGCCGTGTGCCCACGAGGGCGCGAGGCCGCACCCGCGCCGCCCGCGTCTCACCCACCCGGGCGATGCGGACGGCTCACGTACGGGCGCCGACACCGCGCGCAGCAGCGCGCGCCGACACCTCACGTACCGGCGCGCGCCGTCTCCAGCAGTTCCTCCGCGTGCGCCCGTGCGAGCTGCGAGTCCTCCTGGCCCGCGAGCATCCGGGACAGCTCCCGCACCCGCTCCTCGCCCTCCATGGCCTGGACGCCGCTGCGCGTGACCGAGCCCTCGTGGGTCTTCTCGACGACGAGGTGCCGGTCGGCGAATGCGGCGACCTGCGGCAGGTGTGTGACGACCACGACCTGCGCCGAGCGCGCGAGCCTGGCCAGGCGCCGCCCGACCTCGACCGCCGCCTTGCCGCCGACGCCCGCGTCGACCTCGTCGAAGAGGTATGTCGGCACCGGGTCGGCACCGGCGAAGACCACTTCGACGGCGAGCATCACGCGGGACAGCTCGCCGCCCGAGGCGCCCTTGGCGATGGGCCTGGCCTGCGCGCCGGGGTGCGGCGCGAGCAGCAGCTCGACCTCGTCCGTGCCGTGCGGCCCGAAGGCGAGGGTGCGCCCGTGCACGTCCAGGCCCTCGGGGTCCTCCGTGTGGCGCAGTTCGAAGGAGACGCGCGCGTGGGGCATGGCCAGCTCGGCCAGCTCCTCGGTGACGGCGTCGGCGAACCGCTTGGCCGCGTCGGCGCGCGCGTCGGTGAGCTGCTGCGCGAGCGCGGACAGTTCGGCGCGCAGCGCCTCGCTCTCGGCGGTCAGCTCCCCGACCCTGTCGTCGTCGCCCTCCAGCTCGGCGAGCCGCGCCGCGCTCCGCTCGGCCCAGGTGAGGACGGAGGCCGCGCCGCTGTCCTCCTCACCGTCCGGACCCTCGGGCCCGGACGGCCCGCCCGGTTCGCCGGGTTCGGCGCTCGCGTACTTGCGGATCAGGTGGGTGAGCGCGGCGCGCCGCTCCTCGACGGCGGCGAGGCGCAGCGGGTCGGCGTCGAGGTTGTCGGCGTAGCCAGCCAGCTCGCCCGCCACGTCGGACAGCAGGATGGACACCTCGCCGAGCCGGTCCGCGAGCCCGGCGAGCGAGGGGTCGTGCGCCCGTACGGCCTCCAGCGCCCGGTGTGCCCCAGCGACGAGGGTGACGGCGTCGACGCCCTCCGGGTCGGCGGGGTCGCCCGCGAGGGCGCCGTGCGCGGTGGTGGCGGCGGAGGCGAGGGCCTCGGCGTGGCCGAGGCGTTCGGCCTCGGCGGCGAGTTCGACGTCCTCGCCAGGGCGGGGTTCGGCCGCCTCGATCTCCTCCAGGCCGAAGCGCAGCAGATCGGCTTCCTGGGCGCGTTCCCTGGCGCGGGTGGTGATGTCCTCCAGTTCGGCGGTGACGGCGCGCAGGCGCCGGTACGCGGTGGTGTATTCGGCGAGCGGCGCCGAGACGGCCTCGCCCGCGTAGCGGTCGAGTGCCTGCCGTTGCCTGGCGGGGCGCAACAGCCCCTGCTGATCGGTCTGTCCGTGCACCGCGACGAGTTCGTCACTCAGCTCGGCGAGCAGCCCGACGGGCGCCGACCTGCCGCCCACGTGGGCCCGCGAGCGCCCCTCGGCCGAAACGGTGCGGCTGATGAGCAGCGCCCCCTCGTCCAGTTCGGCTCCGGCCTCCTCCGCGCGCCGTGCCGCTGGCGCGTCGGGGGGCACGACGATCCGCCCCTCGACGACGGCTGCCTTGGCTCCGACCCGCACGAGGGCCGCGTCAGCACGGCCGCCGAGCAGCAGGCCGAGGCTGGTGACGACCATGGTCTTGCCGGCTCCGGTCTCGCCGGTCACCGCGGTGAAGCCGGGGGACAGCTCGACGACGGCATCGTCGATCACGCCCAGGGCTCTGATCCGCATCTCCTCCAACACGGATACGACCATACGAGGTTCCGTGGGGATACCCCTACCCCTGGTCCGGGTGGCAGCGGGATCGTCGCAGCGCACACGGCCTCCGCATGCTGGAACAGTCGCCCGCGCAGCCCCGGGGTTCCCGGGTGAATCTCCCGTCGCACCGTCCGCAATGCGGGGGAATCACCCGTAACCGTACGGGTGCCCCGCCGGGAGGCCCGCCTCTCCCCCGCGCCCGCCGGGCGGCGGAGGGTACGCGCACAACCGGCACAACTGTCACCGCTACGCCACAGCTCAGCACATCGGGGGCCATCGTCCATGGGCACACCACTCGCACCGTCCGTCTCCCGGGCCCGGTCCGCGGCTCTGGCGGCACTCTGCGTCCTGGCCGTGGCCGGCGGGCCCGGTGCGGCGCCGGGCGCCGGAGCGGTGGCCGCGAAACCCGCGGCCCACGGACCGCACGGCGGCGTCGCGGGGGTGTGGCGCATGGACGGCTACGGCACCGTCGTCGTCATCGAGGGCCGGTCGCTGCGGACGTACGACACGAGCGCGGTCCACTGCGTACCCGGCGGCCTCAAGGGCCGCCAGCGCGGCGGCGAGGGCCCCGGCGGGCGGCGTACGTACGCGGCGGCGGACTCCGGCGACGTCACCGTGCGCGCCGAGACCCGGGAGCGGGCGCGGCTGCGCATCGCGGACAGCGCGGGCCACCGCACCCTGCACCGCGTCGGAGAGCTGCCGGAGCGGTGCGCGCATAAACCCGAGCGCGGGCCGCGTGCGGTCTTCGACGTGTTCTGGCAGACGTACGCGGAGAACTACCCCTTCTTCGCGGCGAGGGGCGTCGACTGGCGGGCCGTGCGCGAGCGCTACCGCCCCCGCGTCGACGCGCACACCACGGACGACGAACTCTTCTCCGTGCTCCGGGAGATGATCGAGCCCCTGCACGACGCGCACACCGCGATCGACGGCGGCGAGGGGCGCCGCTACGCGGGGGTGCGCCCCGGTACCTCCCCGCCCACCAAGGAGGACATCGCCCGTATCGACAAGGCGACGGACGAGGCCGTCGGCACCGAGCAGCGGCGCTGGGCGGGCGGCGCGCTCTCCTTCGCCGAGCTGCCCGGCGAGGGCGGGGGCGAGGACGAGGGGCGCGGCCCCGTCGGCTATCTGCGCGTCACCCGCTTCCAGGGGTTCACGGAGGACGGCCGCTACGCGGCGGACGTCGCCGAACTGGACCGGGCGCTGGACGCGGTCTTCACCGAGCGCCGCACCCGCTCCCTGCGCGGCCTCGTCCTGGACCTGCGCTTCCACGCCGGGGGCGCCGACCCACTCGGGCTGCGCCTCGCCCAGCGGCTCACGGACCGCCCGTACCTGGCCTACGCGAAACGGGCCCGCAACGACCCGGAGCACCCGGACCGCTTCACGCCCGAGCAGCCCCTCCATGTGACCCCGCACGACGGGCCCGTCTACACCGGGCGCGTAGCCGTGCTGACGGGGCCCCTCACCGTCAGCGCGGGCGAGACCCTCACCCAGGCGCTGCTGGGCCGCGACCCGGCGCCCGCGCGGATCGGCGGGAACACGCAGGGCGCGTTCTCCGACACCCTGGACCGCTCGCTGCCGAACGGCTGGTCGTTCGCGCTGCCGAACGAGGAGTTCCTGACCGCCGACGGACGCACCTTCGACGGCACCGGCATCCCGCCGACCCACCGCACCCCGGTCTTCACCGAGGAGGAGTTCGCGACGCACAGGGACTCGGCGCTGCGCCGCGCCCGCGAGCTGCTGGGCTGAGGCCCGTGCCTCGCGCGTCGGGCGCGGCCCGGCAGGAGCCGGTCCCGCACTCCGCACACTCGACGGACCGACACCCGGCCGACCGGCACATCCACCGCACACCGGAACCCGGCCCCACGCCACGCCCGCGAGCCACTGGGCCGAGGCCCGTGCCTCACCGGACCGGGCCGGTCCGGCGAGGCGGTGCCTACTGGGGCGCTCCGCGCCAGCCCGCGACCGGCAGGGCGAACTTGGCGACCAGCCGGTCCGTGAACGAGGCGTGATGGAGCCGCGCGAGCCGTACCGGCACGGCTCCGCGCCGCACCTCGACCCGCGCCCCCGCCGGGAGTTCCACGCTGCGGCGGCCGTCGCACCAGATGACGCCGTTGGGCGTCGCGGGCTGCACCTCGACCGCGAGCACCGAGTCAGGCGCGGTCACCAGCGGCTTGGCGAAGAGCGCGTGCGCGCTGATCGGCACCATCAGCAGCGCCTCGACCTCCGGCCAGACGACGGGGCCGCCCGCGGAGAAGGCGTACGCCGTGGAGCCCGTCGGCGTCGCGCACACCACTCCGTCGCCGCCGAAGCGGGAGACGGGACGGCCGTCCACCTCGGTGACGACCTCCAGCATGCGCTCTCTGGACGCCTTCTCCACCGACGCCTCGTTCATGGCCCAGTCGCGGTGGACGACGTGCCCGTCATTGCGTACGAGCACGTCGAGCGTCATCCGCTCCTCGACCTCGTAGCTGCGGGTCGCCACGCGGTCGACGACCTTGTCCAGGTCGTCGCGCTCCGCCTCCGCGAGGAAGCCGATGCGCCCGAGGTTCACCCCGAGCATCGGCACGCCCGAGGCCCGCGCGAACTCGGCGCCGCGCAGCAGCGTCCCGTCGCCGCCGAGCACGACCAGCAGCTCACAGCCCTCGGCCGCGTCCGGCTTGGCCTCGGCGATCTGCACGCTCGGCGGCAGCGGCAGATCCACCGCCTCCTCGTCCAGCACGCGCACCCCGAGGCCGCTGCGCAGCAGCCCCTGGACGACCAGTTCCGCGCTGCGGACGGCCGCCGGGCGGCCGGTGTGCGCGAGCAGGAAGACGGTGCGGGTCTCGGCTCCCTCGGTGCTCGTACCGCTCATGCCGCTGTCGGCGTGCCCGCCGTACGTGCCCCGGTAGTCGCCCCCGCCGGTCGGTGTCGTCACTTCGGCCCCTCCGCCACTGCTCGCTCGACGTCCGCCGGGTCGAGGTCAGGCGCCCCGGCGCGCAGCCACAGAAAGTACTCGACGTTGCCCGAAGGTCCTGGCAGCGGACTCGCCGTCACACCCAGCGCGCCCAGCCCGAGCGCGGCGGCCTGGGCGCCGACCGTGCGCACCGCCTCGGCGCGCAGTGCCGTGCTCCGCACGACACCGCCGCTGCCCAGCCGCTCCTTCCCGACCTCGAACTGCGGCTTGACCATGAGCACCAGGTCCGCTTCGGGCCCCGCGCAGCGCACGAGCGCGGGCAGCACGAGGCCCAGCGGGATGAACGAGAGATCGCCGACGACCACGTCGACGGGCTCGCCGCCGATGGCCTCCAGCGTCAGCTCGCGTACGTTCGTGCGGTCCTTGACGGTGACGCGCTCGTCGCTCTGGAGCGACCAGGCGAGCTGCCCGTAGCCGACGTCGACGGCGACGACGTGCGCCGCGCCGGCGCGCAGCAGCACATCCGTGAAGCCGCCCGTCGAGGCCCCCGCGTCCAGGGCACGCCTGCCCTCGACGGACAGGCCCAGCGGCGCGAAGGCGGCGAGCGCTCCGGCCAGCTTGTGGCCGCCGCGCGAGACGTAGTCGGGGTCGTTCTCGTCCTCACGGACGACGAGGGCCGCGCTGGTCTCCACCTGGGTGGCGGCCTTGCCCGCCGTGTTCCCCTGGACGGTCACCCGTCCCGCGGCGATCAGTTGCCCCGCGTGCTCACGGGAACGGGCCAGGTTGCGGCGCACCAGCTCCGCGTCGAGTCGGCGTCGTGCTGCCACGTCTCAGCTCCGGGGGACGGGTCGGTCGAGGGCGGTCAGCGTGTCGCGCAGACCGCGATGAACATCTTCGTACACCTCCAGGTGTCCGGAGACGGCGAGGTGGTCCGCGTCCTCCAGCCGCCTGAGCTGGGAGTCGACGGGCCCGTGCCCCGTCGGCTCCACCCGCACCCCGAGCGGCACGGTCTCCTCGCGGGGCGGTTCCGCGTCCTGTGGGGGCTGTGCGGGGGGCTCCGCGTCTGGCGTGGGGGGTGGCGCGGGATGTCCGCCCTGCTCCGGCTCACTCATGCCCCCGACGCTACCCGCTCCCCCCTTCGCGGGGTGCGGCAGGAAACGGGGGGTTGTCCTGTTGACAGGGATGTTGCGCGGGACGGTTGGCCGGTGTGGTGGGTGCCGTAGGGTCCCGCGCCAATTTTTGTGCCCCTGTCCGGGGGTGCCGTCGTGTGGCTTGGCGCCGTGTTCGGCTGCCTGGCCGGTGGCTACGGCGCGGCGTGTGGTGCGGTGCGTCGCGGCTGGCGCCGCGTGGTTCTTGGCTTGTGCCGGTGGCCGTGTGGGGTTGCTGTGTGGTGGGGGTCGGTGCCGCGCCGGG
>NZ_BAAGSO010000033.1:8074-25471 GCF_054782395.1 Streptomyces daliensis
AGCCGGTGGTCCCTGAGGCTGTTGCCATGCTGTGGACCGGTGCCTCATCGGCACCCATGCGCCCGCCCCCGTGCCGCACCGGAGGGCCCAGCCCAGCCACCACCGTTGTGGGCAAGCGTCCCGCTCGGCGAGGGGGCACCTCCCAGCGGTAGCTGGGGGAGGGCGGGCACAACCCGTGCCACCGGCCCGCAGCACGCGAACGAAACCGCAAGGGGCACTCGGGTAGGCGCACCCTGCGAAGGGGGTGTTGCGCGGGACGGTCGGCCCGTGGAGTGGGGACCGTAGGTCCCGCGCTGGGGCCCCGGCCGACCCGGAGCCGGATAGGGGGCCACCGGCGGGACGGGGACGGGGTGGGGTGTCCCCGCAGGTCGAGAAAGTCACCGGCCGAGAGGCAAAAACGAGACCTTCACGCCGAGGAGACACCCCACCCCGGCGCCGGACACCCCGCACCCACATGTCCACAACCACGGTCGCAACCATGAATCACGCGGCGCCAGCCGCGACGCACCGGTCCACACGCCGCGCCGAAGCCACCCACCCGCACCCGGAAACGGCGCCCAGCCCAGCGCAGCGCCCCGTGCTGCGGCACAAAAATCAGCGCGGGACCCTACAGTGCCCACCACACCGGCCAACCGTCCCGCGCAACACCCCCGACGAACCGGCAACCCCCCGTTTCCTTACGCACCCCGCGAAGGGGTTACGCGGGCCGAGGGGACCACGAGTGGGGTGCCCGATTCGGGGTCGGCGATCACGCGGCAGGAGAGCCCGAAGACCTCCTCGACCAGCTCCGCGGTGACGACGTCACCCGGCGCCCCCTCGGCCACGATCGCCCCGTCCCGCATCGCGATCAGATGCGTGGCATACCGCGCCGCCTGGTTCAGATCGTGCAGCACGGCGACGAGCGTGCGCCCCTGCTCCTCGTGCAGCCGCGCGCACAGATCCAGCACCTCGACCTGGTGCGCGATGTCGAGGTACGTCGTCGGCTCGTCGAGCAACAGCAGCGGCGTCTCCTGCGCGAGCGCCATCGCGATCCACACGCGCTGCCGCTGGCCACCGGACAGCTCGTCGACGAACCTGTCGGCCAGCTCGGCGACGCCCGTCGCCTCCATGGACTCCGTCACGATGCGCTCGTCATCGCGGGACCACTGCCGCAGCAGCCCCTGGTGCGGGTACCGGCCGCGCGCGACGAGGTCGGCGACGGTGATCCCGTCGGGCGCGATGGAGGACTGCGGGAGCAGCCCGAGCGTCCTGGCGAGCTTCTTCGCGGGCATGCCGCCGATGTCCGAGCCGTCTAGGAGGACGGAGCCCTTCGCGGGCTTCAGCATCCGGGAGAGGGCGCGCAGCAGCGTGGACTTGCCGCACGCGTTGGGGCCGACGACGACGGTGAAGGACTTGTCCGGCACGGCCACGTCGAGCTTCTCGGCGATGACCCGCTGGTCGTAGGCGAGGGTGAGCCCCTCACCGGTCAGCCGGGGCGCGCCGGCCCCCTCGGCCCCTCCGGCCGCGTCAGCGGCCCCCGCGCCATCGGCCACCGCCGCGCCAGCGGCCCCCGTACCGTCGACATCCTGGCCGGTCTGCACGGTCTGCTCCCTCTCGCTCTTCGTCATTGTCGCGTCCACGTCCACGTCCGCGCTCACGTCCGCCCTCACATCCGAACCCGCGTCCGCGACCGAACCCATGTCGCCCCTGCGAGGCCCCGTCATATGCGTCCCGCCCTGCGCTCGGTCGCCAGCAGCCACACCAGGTAGCCGCCGCCCGCGACGCCCGTCACGACGCCCACGGGCAGCTCGTGCCCGCCGAAGAGCCGCTGGCCCGCGAGGTCGGCGGCGACGAGCAGGACGGCGCCCATGCACATGGCGGGGAGCAGGTTGGGCCCCGGCGACTTCGTCAGGCGACGGGCCAGCTGGGGCGCCGTCAGGGCCACGAAGGCGACGGGCCCGGCAGCAGCAGCCGCCAGCGCGATGAGCAGCACGGCGGCGCCCAGCAGCGTGAGCCGGGTCCGTTCCACGCGCACGCCGAGCGCGTTCGCCGCGTCGTCGCCCATCTCCATCATCCGCAGCGGCCGCGCGCAGCCGAGCAGCACGAGCGGGACCAGCACGATCATGGCCAGGATGAGCGGCAGGACGTCGCCCCAGCCGCGTCCGTTGAGGCTGCCGGTCATCCACAGCACCGCGCGCCCGGCCTCGGTCAGCTCAGCGCGGGTGAGGAGATAGCCGTTGACGCCGGTGAGGATGGCGGAGACGCCGATGCCGACGAGGACGAGCCGGTAGCCGTGCACGCCCTGCCGCCAGGCGAGACCGTAGATCAGCACGCCGGTGATCAGCCCGCCGACGACGGCTCCGGTGGCGAGGGCGGCGCTGCCGCCGCCGACCACGACGATCGCGGTCAGCGCGCCGGTGGCCGAGCCCTGGGTGAAGCCGAGGACGTCGGGGCTGCCCAGCGGGTTGCGCACCACGGCCTGGAAGATCGCGCCGCCCAGTGCCAGCGAGGCGCCGACGAGGAGGGCTGTCGCGGCGCGCGGGAGCCGCAGTTCGTTGACGATGAACGCGTCGGCCGGTGCGCCCTGGCCCACGAGGGTGCGCAGGACGTCGCCGGGCGACATCGGGTACTCGCCGCTGCCGATGGCGAACACGGCGACGACCAGCGCCGCCACCAGGCAGACCGCGCCCGCGGCCAGCGCGCGCGGCCGGAACACGACGGAGAGGGCGCCGCCGGCGCCCGTACGTATGACGCTCATGCCTTTGCCACCCTCCGGCGCCGCACGAAGTACAGGAAGAAGGGCCCGCCGAGCACGGCCGTCACGATGCCGACCTGCAACTCGCCTGGCCGCCCCAGCACGCGTCCGAGCACGTCGGCGCCGAGCATCAGCACGGGGGCCAGGAGCGCGCAGTAGGGCAGCAGCCAGCGCAGGTCGGGTCCGGTGAGGGAGCGCACCATGTGCGGCACCATCAGGCCGACGAAGACGATGGGGCCGCAGGCGGCGGTGGCCGCGCCGCACAGCAGGGTCACGGCGGCCATGGACAGGGCACGGGTCAGCGTGGGGCGCGAGCCGAGGGCGCGGGCCGCGTCGTCGCCGAGGGCCAGCGCGTTGAGGGGCCGGGCCAGCGCCAGCGCGAGCAGTGCCCCGGCGGCCACGAAGGGCACCGCCTTGAGCAGCGTCTCGTTCTGCGCCCGCGCCAGCGAGCCGACCGTCCAGAACCGCATCCGGTCCAGCGAGGCCGTGTCGAGGAGCTGTACGGCGTTGACGTAGGAGATGAGCGCGGCGTTCAGTGCCGTGCCCGCGAGGGCGAGCCGTGCCGGGGTGGCCCCGCGCCCGCCGCCCACGACGTACACCAGCACGGAGACGGCGGCGGCACCGACGAAGGCGAAGCCGATGTACCCGGTGTAGCTGGAGATGCCGAGGAAGGAGATCGCGGAGACGACGGCGGCCGCTGCGCCCGCGTTGATGCCGAGCAGCCCCGGATCGGCGAGCGGGTTGCGGGTGAGGGCCTGCATGACGCCGCCCGCGAGGCCGAGGGCGACTCCGGCGAGCAGCCCGAGGAGGGTGCGCGGCAGCCGCATCTCGTGCACGACGGTGTAGGCGGACGAGCCGCTGTCGGCCAGTCCGCTCCACGCCTCGGCGAACGAGAGCTGCTTGGCGCCGACGGCGAGGCTGAGGACGACCATCAGCGCGAGCAGCAGGAGCGCGCCGAGCAGGCCGACGGCGCGGAGCGCGTAGCGTCCGCGGCCTCCGTTCCCGTTCCCGTTGCCGTTCCCGTTGCCGTTCCCGGGCGCGTTGCCGCCCGGGTTCTTGGCCGCGTTCTTGGCCGTCAGCGCGCCCTGCGACGCGTCCTGCGGTCCGCCGGAATCGCGCGCCGACGCACTGGAGTTCTCGCCGCGCCCGGGTGGCTCGGCCGCCGAACCCCCTTGGGCCTGCGAGGACTTGGTGAGAGTCACGTACGGGCTCCCATCGGGGGCCGGGATACGAGATGCCCCGGCCACTGGACAACAACGACTTTGGTTAGGTTAACCTAACTCCACATCCGGCCCTACGGCCGCCCCTGGACCACCGTGAGAGAAGGCCCTTGTCATGCTCAACCCCTCCGCCTCACCCCGTCTCACCCGTCGCGGCCTGCTCGCCGCGGGGGGCGCTGTCGGAGTCGGTGCGCTGCTCTCCGCGTGCGGAAGCAGCGAAGGTTCGGGCTCCGGCAGCGCAAAGGGCGACGGCTGGGCCTTCACCGACGACCGCGGCAAGAAGGTCTCCCTCGACGCCGTACCCGAGCGGATCGTGGCCTATGTCGGCACCGCAGCCGCGCTCTACGACTTCGGCCTGGAGCAGGACCGGATAATCGGCGTCTTCGGCCCGACGAAGCTGAAGAACGGCAAGGCCGACGTCCTGGCGGGCGACCTCGACGTGAGCAAGCCGGAGATCATCGGCAACGCCTACGGCGAGTTCGACATCGAGAAGTACGCCAAGGTCAGGCCGGAGATACTGATCACCAACATGTTCCTGCCCGACCAGCTCTGGTACGTGCCGGACGAGAGCAAGAAGAAGATCCTCAAGCTCGCCCCCAGCCTCGCGCTGAGCGTCGCCAACGTGTCCATGCACAAGGCCATCCAGCGCTTCTCGGAGCTGGCCGAGTCGCTCGGCGCCGACCTGAAGGCGAAGAAGGTCACCGACGCGAAGGCCCGCTTCGAGAAGGCGTCCGAGCGGCTGCGCAAGGCCGCCAAGGCCAGCGGCGGCGTGAAGGTCATGGCCGCCTCCGGCTACCCGGACCTGATGTACGTCTCGGACCCGAAGGCCAACGCCGACCTCCAGTACTTCAAGGACCTGGGCGTCGACTTCGTCGTCCCGAAGAAGGTCAGCAAGGACGGCTTCTTCGAGGAGCTGAGCTGGGAGAACGCCGATAAGTACAAGGCCGATCTGATCATGCTCGACAACCGCACCCAGGCGCTCCAGCCCGCCGCGCTCAAGTCCAAGCCCGCGTGGAGTGAGCTGGCCGCCGTCAAGGCCGGCCAGATCACCTCCTGGAACCCCGAGCCGCGCTTCTCGTACGCGGGGACCGCACCCCTGATCGAGACGCTGGCGAAGGCCGTCGAGGACGCGAAGAAGGTCAGCTAGCCCCCGGGCCCCTGACACCGGCCCGACCCCGGCCCCCTGCACCACGGAATCCACGCCACGGCACCACACGGGAGGAGCCCGCCGTATGAGCACCGCAGCCCCCGAAGCCCCCGCACTGTCCGTACCGTTCCAGTTCTTCGATCTGCACGTCGTACGGACCCTGCGTCTGGGGCCCACGATGCTCCGCGTCACCTTCGGCGGCGAGTGCCTCAAAGAGTTCGCCTCCGGCGGCCGTGACCAGCGCTTCAAACTGTTCCTGCCCCAGCCGGGCCAGGAAGCGCCAGTGGTGCCGGTCGAGGCGGGCAACGACTGGTTCCCGCAGTGGCGGGCCATGGACCCCTCGGTGCGCGGCATCATGCGCTCCTACACCGTGCGCGAGCAGCGCCGGGTGCCCCAGGAGGAGGTGGACATCGACTTCGCGCTGCACGGCGACCTCGGGCCCGCCTCCCGCTGGGCGCAGCGCGCGCTGCCCGGCGACAAGGTGATGCTGCTCGGTCCCGTCGTCGAGGACAACGGCGGCGTCGACTTCCGGCCCCCGGCCGGCACCGACTGGGTGCTGCTCAGCGGCGACGAGACCGCACTGCCCGCCGTCGCCGGCATCCTGGCCTGGCTGCCGCCCGGCACCCCAGCGAAGGTGTGGCTGGAGGTCCCGCACGCGGACGACATCCAGGACCTGCCGACGTTCGCCGACGCGGACATCACCTGGCTCGTCCGCGACAACACCCCGCAGCACCGCACCGACTTCGTGCTGGGCTCGGTGAGCGCGGCCAGCCTGCCTCCGGGCACGCCGTACGCGTGGATCGCCGGTGAGGCGGGCACCGTCAAGGCGCTGCGCCGCCACCTGGTCAAGGAGCGCGGGTTCGACCGCAAGGCGGTCAAGTTCACCGGCTACTGGCGGCTCGGCGCGTCCGAGGAGCAGCTCGTCGAGGAGGCGGTCTCGGGCGCTGCGACGGCAGCCTCGGACTGACCGTCCCGGCGGCCGGGCGTCGGCTGATCCGTCGGCCTGACGGGGCCCGTCGCACCGGCGGCTCGGCGGCTCGGCGGCTCGGCGGCTCGGCGGCTCGGCGGCTCGGCGGCTCGGCGGGACCGTACGCGCCCGTCGGCCAGCGCACCATCGCGACACCGTCGCGGCAGCAGCCGCGACACCCATGAACGAGGGCCCCGCTCACCCCCTCCGAGCGGGGTCCTCTCATGTTCCGGGTGCTTCCGGGGTACGGGGCCACCCTGTCAGGGCCCGCCCGGGGGCTCCCTCTCCGGCGCCCGGCACCCATGTCCGGAGCACGCCATGGCCCCGCCGTCGCCCGGGGCGCCCGGCACACCCCGCCGACCCGACGGGCGACGCAAGCCCCGCCGCCCAGGGCACCCGGTGCACCCAGTCGACGCGGCGCATGGCACCCGGCATACGGCAGCGGCACCCGGACCGCACCGCCCCCGCCCGCCCGGGGGCTCCCTCTCCGGCGCCCGGCGCCCATGGCGGAGGCGCGTCCGGTACGTCCCGGCGACGTGGCACACAGCGCGCACAGCGCACCGCACTCGCACCGCACCGGCGAACCGGCCGCCCCCGAACCTGCCGGAGGCCCCGTCACCCCGCCAGGCCGAGCCGCTTCAGCGCCGTGTCAGCGGCCAGGCCGCACGTGCCCTCGCCCGCCGCCGTCCACGCGGCGGCGCACAGCGCCCGCAGGCCGTCCAACGGGTCGCCGTCCCCGTCCAGTTCGAGCGCGTCGGCGCCCGCCGTCGCGCTCCAGCCGCCGCAGCGGAAGCCGCTCTCCGCCTCCCCCGTCACCTCGGGCTGGCCCGTGAGCAGCCCGCGCAGGTCGCGGTCCACATAGGTGGGCCGGTGTGCGGGAGGCGCGGCCAGCAACTGGTGCCCGTCGGTGACGCCGGTCAGCACCAGCAGCGAGTCGACGCCGCCCGCGTGCGCGCCCTCGATGTCCGTGTCCAGCCTGTCGCCGACGACCAGCGGGTGACGTGCGCCGGTACGGATGACCGTCTCGCGGTGCATGGGGGGCAGCGGCTTGCCCGCGACGCGCGGTTCGGGCGGGTTCCGCATCCACCGCGTCGCGATGCGGACGACCTCGACGGCCGCGCCGTTGCCCGGCGCGATGCCCCGCCCACTGGGGATGGTCAGATCGGTGTTCGACGCGAACCACGGCACCCCGCGCCCCACCGCGAGCGCCGCCTCCCCGAGCGCGCCCCACTCCATCTGCGGGCCGCCGTAGCCCTGCACGACGGCGGCCGGGTCGTCGTCGGCGGACTCCACGACCCGCAGCCCCCGCTCAGCCAGCGCGACCCGCAGTCCCTCGCCGCCCACGCACAGCACCCGCGCGCCCTCGGGCACGCCCGGGTCCTCGGCGATCAGCCGTGCCACGGCCTGCGCCGAGGTGATCACGTCCGCCTCCTCGGCGGGAACCCCGAGCCGCGTCAGATGCGCGGCGACGGTCGCGGGGGTACGGGCCGCGTTGTTGGTGACGTAGGCGAGCCGCATGCCCCGCCCGCCCTGCGTTCCCCGCCCGGCCGACGTGCCCCTGCCGTCCTGCGCGCCCCGGCCGCTCGCGGCCTCCAGCGAGGCGACCGCGTGCGGCACGGCCTCGCCGCCCGCGTACACGACCCCGTCGAGGTCCAGCAGCGCCGTGTCGTACGCCTCGTTCAGGGCGCGCTCGCTGCCCTCGGTCCGGCTCCGCGGGGTCTCCTGCGGCATCGTCTTCGCTCCTCGTGGGGGTGTGCGGGTCTCTCCCCCGATCATCCCGCACCCGGCGCGCGCTCCCGCGCCCCGGCAGCGCACACCGGTCGCCACCGGTCACGGCACCGCCCAGCCCGCTCAGCCCGCCCATCCCGCCCGGCCCGGCGCGGCCGGAAACGGCCCTCCGCGCTCCGGCCTCGTCACGCCGCGCCCCCCGTGCCCCGCTCCCAGCGCCCGCGTACGCCGACTTAGCATGAACGGATGACCGCCGACGGCCTCCGACTCGCGCCCTTCCGCGGGCTGCGCTACGCGCCCGAGCGCGTCAGCAGCCTCGCGGCCGTGACCTCCCCGCCCTACGACGTGGTGGTCAGGCCCGACGGGCTGCACCACCTGGAGACCGCCGACCCGTACAACATCGTCCGCCTGATCCTGCCGCAGGCCGACGACCCCGGCACCCGGCACCGCAAGGCCGCCGAGACCCTCCGCCGCTGGCTCGCCGACGGCGTCCTGGCTCCCGATCCGGAACCGGCCCTCTACGTCTACGAGCAGCGCAGGGGCGACGTGCTCCAGCGCGGACTCATCGGCGCCCTGCTGCTCTCGCCGCCCGAGGAGGGCGTCGTGCTGCCGCACGAGGAGGTGATAGCCGAGGTCGTCGAGGACCGTGCCGCTCTGATGCGCGCCACCGCCGCTCATCCGGAGCCGCTGCTGCTCTCCTACCGCAGCCGCGGCTCCAGCACCGGAGCGACCGCCGTCATCGAGCGCGCCACGCACCGCGAGCCGCTGCTCGCCACGACCACGGAGGACGGCTTCGCGCACCGGCTGTGGGCGGTCACGGACCCGGCCGAGCTGGCCGAGGTCGACGGCGATCTCTCGCACCGCCGCGCGCTCATCGCGGACGGGCACCACCGCTGGGCGACGTATCTGCGGCTGCGCGCCGAACACGCCGACGGCGACGCGAACGGAAACGGGAATGGGAGCGGGAGCGCGACCGGTAACGGGAACGGTACGGCCCCGTCGACGCACAACGGCGCCCCCACCCCCGTGAACGCCGCCGGAGCGGGTGCGTCCGCGCCCGTCGGCTCCCCCTGGAACTACGGCCTCGTCCTCCTCGTCGACACGGCCCGCTACCCCCTCCAGGTGCACGCCATCCACCGCGTGCTGCCGCGTCTGCCGCTCAAGCAGGCCCTCGACGCCGTCGAACTGGCCGGTGCCTTCCGCGTGCGGAAGCTGGAGATGCCGCTGGAGCGCGCGATGGCCGTCCTCGACGCCACGCCGGGCAACGCCTTCCTGCTGACGGAGGGCGAGGGCACCTTCCATCTGCTCGATGAGCCCTCGCCCGCGCTCCTGGACCGTACGGTCGACGGCGCGCGGCCCGAGGCGTGGCGCGGGCTCGACGCGACGGTGCTGCACTCCGCGCTGCTCGACGGCGTGTGGGGCGTCCCGGACCGCCCGTCGGACATCGGCTACCTCCACGACACCCGCGCGGCCGTCGAACAGGCGGTCCACCACGGGGGTACGGCGGTGCTGATGCGGGCAGTACGCGAGGAGACGGTGCGGGAGCTGGCCGAGCGGGGCATCACGATGCCGCGTAAATCCACGTCGTTCGGCCCCAAACCCGCAACGGGTCTGGTATTGCGGGCACTTGACAATGGCGCCGCCAACTGATCATGCGCGGAGCCGTCACTTTCCGGCCGGTTCCCGGCAGGTTCCGGCGCGGGCCCACGCAGCCCTCTCACGCCTCTCCCACCCTCCCTGTCCCTTCCCTGTCAAGGCTCTGGTTAGGATAGCCTTACCTCACCGCACGGCCTGTGCGCTGAGGACGACGTCCGCGTCAGGGAGGACAGTTCATGAGCAGCAGGTCACACCTGCTCAACGACAGGACGGCGGAGCAGTACAAGCGCTCCGTCACGGAAGGCGTGGAGCGGGTCGCGGAGAAACTGGTCCGCACCGAACAGCCGTTCACCGGAGTCACGCCCTCCGAGCTCGCTCCCCGCATTTCCGGCATCGACCTGGAACAGCCCCTCAGCGACCCCGCAGCCGCCCTCGACGAGCTGGAAGAGGTCTACCTCCGCGACGCCGTCTACTTCCATCACCCGCGCTATCTCGCCCACCTCAACTGCCCGGTGGTCATCCCCGCGGTGGTGGCGGAGGCCGTACTCTCCGCGGTGAACTCGTCCCTGGACACCTGGGACCAGAGTGCGGGCGGCACCCTCATCGAACGTCGCCTCATCGAGTGGACGGCCGGACGCATAGGGCTCGGCAAAAGCGCCGACGGCATCTTCACCAGCGGCGGTACCCAGTCCAATCTCCAGGCCCTCCTGCTGGCCAGGGACGAGGCGTGCAGGAGCGTCCAGAAGGACTCCGCCACGCCCGTGCCCCGCACCGACATCCTGCCGAGGCTGCGCATCCTCACCTCGGAGTGCAGCCACTTCAGCATCGAGAAGGCCGCGACGCTGCTCGGCCTCGGCGCCGAGGCCGTCATCTCCGTGCCCTGCGACCAGGACCGCCGCATGCGCGCCCCGGCCCTCGCGCGGGAGCTGGAGCGCTGCGAGCGCGAGAACCTCGTCGTGATGGCCGTCGTGGCCACCGCGGGCACCACCGACTTCGGCAGCATCGACCCGCTCCCCGAGATCGCCGAGCTGTGCGAGCAGGCGGGCACCTGGATGCACGTGGACGCCGCCTACGGCTGCGGCCTGCTCGTCTCGCGCCGCCGCCACCTGCTGACGGGCATCGAGCGCGCCGACTCGGTCACGGTGGACTACCACAAATCCTTCTTCCAGCCCGTCAGCTCCAGCGCCGTCCTGGTGCGCGACGCGAGCACACTGCGCCACGTCACCTACCACGCCGACTATCTCAACCCGGCGCGGATGGTCGAGAAGCGCATCCCCAACCAGGTCGACAAGTCCATCCAGACCACGCGCCGCTTCGACGCGCTGAAACTGTGGATGACGCTGCGCACCATGGGCGCCGACGGCGTCGGCGAGCTCTTCGACGAGGTCGTGGACCGCGCGGCCGACGCGTGGAAGATCCTCAACGACGACCCCCGCTTCGAGGTCGTCACCGAGCCCCAGCTCAGCACCCTCGTCTTCCGCTACGTACCCCCGGCCAGCACCGTCGCCACGGACCCCGGCCTGGCCGACCGCATCAACCTCCACGCGCGCGAGGCACTCTTCGCCTCCGGCGCGGCCATCGTGGCCGGAACGGTCGTGGACGGCGACCACTTCCTGAAGTTCACGCTGCTCAACCCGGAGACCACGCTCGACGACATCTCCACGGTCCTCGAACTGATCGCCGCGCACGCCGGCCGCTACCTGTCCGAACGGCAGACAGCGGCCCAGGCCGGGCCGACCGGCACCGACCCCGCGCTCAGCGGCCCCCGCGCAAGCTGATCCCCCCCGCCACCCGTCCCCATCCCGCACGGAGACCCGGAGACACACGTGTCCACCCCACACACGCAAGACACCGGCAAAGTCCACGACTTCATAGCCATCGGGCTCGGCCCCTTCAACCTCGGTCTGGCCTGCCTGACCGACCCGATCGAGGAACTGGACGGCCTCTTCCTCGACGACAAGCCCGGCTTCGACTGGCACTCCGGCATGCTCCTGGAGGACAGCACCCTCCAGACCCCCTTCATGTCGGACCTGGTCACCCTCGCCGACCCCACCTCGCCGCTCTCCTTCCTGAACTACCTCAAGGAGTCGGGCCGCCTCTACTCGTTCTACATCCGCGAGAGCTTCTATCCACTCCGCGCCGAGTACAACGACTACTGCCAGTGGGCAGCGGGCAAACTCGACACCATCCGCTTCCAGAACCGCGTCACGCGCGTCGAGCACGACGAGCGCGAGGACGTGTACGTCGTCCACGCCGACGACCTGGCCAGCGGCGAGCGGCGCACGTACCGAGGCAGGAAACTCGTCCTCGGCACCGGCACCCCGCCCTACATACCCGAGTCCTGCCAGGGACTGGGCGGCGACCTCACCCACAACTCCCGGTACCTGGACGTCAAGTCCTCCCTCCAGGAGAAGAACTCGGTCACCGTCGTGGGCAGCGGCCAGAGCGCCGCGGAGATCTACTACGACCTCCTCCAGGACATCGACCACCACGACTACCAGCTCACCTGGATCACCCGCTCCCCGAGGTTCTTCCCGCTGGAGTACACCAAGCTGACGCTGGAGATGACCTCCCCGGAGTACGTGGACTACTTCCACTCCCTCCCTGCCGCCACCCGCGACCAGCTCAACGCCTCGCAGAAGAACCTCTACAAGGGCATCAACTCCGAGCTGATCGACGGCATCTTCGACCTGCTGTACCAGAAGAACCGGCGCGGCCCCTGCCCCACGCGGCTGATGACCAACACCGCGCTGACCGGCGCCTCCTACGACGAGCCTTCGGCCACGTACACCCTGGAGCTGCGCCAGGAGGAGCAGAAGCAGGACTTCTCCCTCACCACTCAGGGCCTGGTCCTCGCGACCGGCTACCGCTACCGCGTGCCCGAGTTCCTCGACCCGGTCAAGGACCGCATCGAGTGGGACGAGCAGGGCCGCTTCGCGGTGCGCCGCGACTACAGCGTCGACGTCACGGGCAAGGGCATCTACGTCCAGAACGCCGAACTGCACACCCACGGCTTCGTGGCGCCCGACCTCGGCATGGCCGCCTACCGCAACTCCTGCATCATCCGGGAGCTGCTGGGCCGCGAGTACTACCCCGTCGAGCGCGCCATCGCCTTCCAGGACTTCGCGGCGCCCGGATCGGAGGTCACCCCCTCATGACGGACAGCACACGCACCGGGAGCGAGACCGGCCCCGGCACCGGGGGCGCCGACGCCTCGCGGACGGTGTTCTCCCGTACCGACGAGAAGCTCGGCGAGTTCACGCTGCGCCCCGTCGCCCCGCTCGCCGACGCCGAGCTGCTCCACGGCTGGGTCACCCACCCCAAATCCGCGTTCTACCTGATGCAGGACGCCGACCTCGCCGACGTCGAGCGCGAGTTCCTCGGCATCGCCGCCTCCGAGCACCACGACGCCTTCCTCGGCCACCACAACGGCGAGCCCGCGTTCCTCATGGAGCGCTACGACCCGGCCCACGTGGAGCTGAAGGGCCTGTACGAGGCCGAGCCCGGCGACGTCGGCATGCACTTCCTGTGCGCCCCGAGCGACCGCCCCGTCCACGGCTTCACCCTCGCGGTGATCACCACCGTGATGGAGATGCTCTTCGACGACCCCGCGACGCGGCGCGTCGTGGTCGAGCCCGACGTGCGCAACAAGGCCGTGCACCGCCTCAACGAGGCCGTCGGCTTCCGCGTCGAGCAGACCCTCGCGAAGCCCGAGAAGGACGCGTATCTGAGCTTCTGCACCCGCGACCAGTTCCTGGCGGCCCGCGACACGGACCGGGGCACCGCCCTGGACACAGCCCAGGACGGCGGCCTCCCAGGCGACCTCCCGGGGGAGAACCCCGGCACCCCCGATAGGACCTCACGATGACGACCACGACATCCCGCACCACAGCCCCCACCCCCGGCGAAGCCGTCGCACACCTCACCCCTGAGCGCTGGGAGCACGCCAACCGGCTCCTCATACGCAAAGCGCTCTCGGAGTTCACGCACGAGCGCCTCCTCACCCCCGAGCCCGTCCCCCACCACGGCGAGGGCCGCTACGCCGTACGGAGCGACGACGGCGCGACCGAGTACCGCTTCGCAGCGCGCGTCCTCACCCTGGACCACTGGCAGATCGACGCTGACAGCGTCACCCGCCACCGCGACGGCAACGAACTCCCCCTCGACGCACTCGACTTCATCACCGAGCTCCGCACCGCCCTCGGCCTGAGCGAGGAGGTCCTCCCGGTCTACCTGGAGGAGATCAGCTCCACCCTCGCCAGCACCGCCTACAAACTCGCCGCCCCCCAGGTCAGCGCAGACCGCCTCGCCCGCTCCGGCTTCCAGGAGATCGAGGCGGGCATGACCGAGGGCCACCCCTGCTTCGTCGCGAACAACGGGCGGCTCGGCTTCGACATCGCCGAGTACCGCGCCTACGCGCCGGAGACCGGCTCCCCCGTGCGCCTCATCTGGGTCGCCGCACACCGCAGCCGCGCCACCTTCACCGCCTGCACGGACATCAGCTACGACAAGTTGCTGCTCTCCGAGCTGTCGGGCTCCACCCTGCGCCGCTTCTCGGACACCATGACCGAGCTGGGCCTGGAACTGGACGACTACTACCTGGTGCCCGTGCACCCCTGGCAGTGGTGGAACAAGCTGTCGGTCACCTTCGCCGCCGAGGTCGCCCAGCGCTACCTCGTCTGCCTCGGCCACGGCGACGACGAGCACCTCGCCCAGCAGTCGATCCGCACCTTCTTCAACGCGTCGAACCCCGCCAAGCACTACGTGAAGACGGCGCTCTCGGTTCTCAACATGGGCTTCCTGCGGGGCCTGTCAGCCGAGTACATGAAGGCCACGCCCGCCATCAACGACTGGCTGGCCGACCTCGTCGCCACGGACAGCGTCCTCAAGGAGACGGGCCTCGCCGTGCTGCGCGAGCGCGCCGCCATCGGCTACCACTCGGCCCCGTACGAGGCCGCTGCGCCCAAGGGCTCCCCGTACCTCAAAATGCTCGCCGCGCTGTGGCGCGAGAGCCCCGTGCCGCTGCTGGAGTCCGGCGAGCGCCTCGCGACGATGGCCTCGCTGCTGCACGTCGACCGCGACGGCGGCTCCTTCGCGGCGGCCCTCATCCGCGAGTCCGGGCTCTCCCCCGAGGTGTGGCTGCGCCGCTACCTCGAGACGTACCTGACGCCGCTGCTGCACTCCTTCTACGCGTACGACCTCGTCTTCATGCCGCACGGCGAGAACGTGATCCTCGTCCTCGACGAGCACGGCGTGCCGCGCCGCTCCATCTTCAAGGACATCGCGGAGGAGATCGCCGTGATGAGCCAGGAGCAGGAACTGCCGCCCGAGGTCGAGCGCATCCGCGCCGAGGTCCCCGAGGACATGAAGATCCTCTCCCTCTTCACGGACGTCTTCGACTGCTTCCTGCGCTTCCTCAACGGCATCCTCGCGACCGACCCCGACCTGGGCCTGGACGAGGACGCGTTCTGGTCGACGGTCGCCGACTGCGTCAAGGACTACCAGAAGTCCGCGCCGCACCTGGCCGACCGCTTCAAGCGGTACGACCTCTTCGCGGACAGCTTCGCGCTCTCCTGCCTGAACCGGCTCCAGCTCCGCAACAACAAGCAGATGGTCGACCTCCAGGACCCGGCCGGCGCCCTCCAGCTGATCGGCGATCTGAAGAACCCGATCGCGCCCTTCGCCCCGTAGGCGGACACCGGCGCACATGAAGAAGGGCGGGACCCCGGGGTCCCGCCCTTCTTCATGTCTTCATGCCGTCACGCGGTCACACGGCTGCGCACTCACTCACTCGCGGGTACGGCCGCCGTCGGTGTCGGCGTCCTCGTCGGCGTCGGTGTCCGTGTCGGTCTCGGCGTCCGGAACATCCGGGGTCCGCGCGGCCTCGGGGGCGTCATCGACGTCGATGCCGTCCGCCTCGTCGTCGATGTCCTCGGCCTCCGGGTCGAGCGCGTCGACGAACTCCACCCCGTCCAGCTCCGCGAGCCGGTCGGACGCGTCCGTCGACCCGTTCTGGTCGGCCTCCAGGGCCTTCGCGAACCACTCGCGGGCCTCGTCCTCGCGGCCGACCTCCAGCAGCGCGTCCGCGTAGGCGTAACGCAGCCTCGCGGTCCACGGCTGCACGGAGTGCGACGCCAGCTCCGGGCTCTGCAACGTCACCACGGCGGCGTCCGCCTGGCCCATGTCGCGCCGGGCCCCCGCGGCGACGAGCCGCATCTCGACCTGGCCCGCCTTGTCCAGCCGCTGCACCTCGGGCTCCCCCGCCATGGCGAGGGCCTTCTCGGGGCGGCCCATGCCGCGCTCGCAGTCGGCCATGACGGGCCACAGGTGCTGGAGCCCCGTCATGCGCCGCGCGGCACGGAACTCCGCAAGAGCTTCCGAGTACTTCTCCACCGCGTACGCCGCGAACCCTGCCGCCTCACGGACCGAGGGCACCCTGGAGGCGAGCCGCAGCGCGATCTTGGCGTACGCGTACGCCTGCTCCGGGTCCTCATCCAGCAGCTTGGCGACCATGACGAGGTTCTTCGCGACGTCCTCGGCAAGGGTCTTCGGCAGGCTCATCAGCTCCTGCTTGACCTCCTTGTCCAGCTCGTCCCCCGTGACGTCCTCGTGGATCGGCAGCCGCCTCAGCGGCTCGCGGTCGGGACGACGGTCGTCACGCCTGTCACGCCCGTAACCGCCCCGGCCCCGGTCATCACGCTGGTCACGCCCGTAACCACCGCCGCGCCGGTCGTCGTCACGGCGCCCACGGAAACCGCCACCGGACCTCTCGTCACGCGCACGGCCCCCGCCGCCCTGCCCCTGCCCGTACGGACGCCGCCCACCACGGTCGTCCCGCCGGTCATCGCGCCGCTGCTCGCCGCCCCGGTACGGGGGACGCCCGCCACGGTCGCCACTGTCCCGCCGCTCACCACCGCGGTAGGGCGGACGCTCGCCACGGTCACGGTCGTCACGCCGGTACGAGGGACGGTCCCCCCGGTCCCGATCGTCCCGCCGGTCATCACGCCGCTGGTCCCCGCCACGGTGCGGGGGACGGCCACCACGGTCATCGCGCCGCTCACCACCGCGGTAGGGCGGACGCTCGCCACGGTCACGGTCATCGCGCCGGTACGAGGGACGGTCCCCCCGGTCACGGCTGTCCCGGCGGTCGTCCCCACGCCGGTCGCGGTCGTCGCGCCGCTGATCACCGCCACGGTACGGAGGACGGCCACCACGATCGTCGCGACGGTCATCCCGGCGATCGTCACGCCGCTCACCACCGCGGTACGGGGGACGCTCACCACGGTCACGGTCGTCACGCCGCTGCTCGCCGCCACGGTACGGAGGGCGGCCACCACGGTCGCCGCCGCCCCGACGGTCATCGCGCCGCTCGCCACCACGCCGGTCGTCCCGGCGCTGGTCGCCGCCACGGTACGACGGGCGCTCGCCACGGTCACGGTCATCGCGCCGGAATCCGCCCCGGTCCCGGTCGTCACGCCGAGCCGAACCGCCACGGGGACGCTCGTCTCCCGTACGGGCCCCGGACTGACGAGGCCGACGCTCAGGTCGGTCGTCGGACGAGTTGCTGGGCATGGGCGTGACTCCTGTCTGCGGGTACTGCACGTCATTCTCGCGCAGTCATTGATGCGGCGCTCTTCGGCAAATGCTGCGCTCTTCGGCAAAGAAAAAGGACCCCTGGTCCCAGCGCATGAACGCTGGGACCAGGGGTCCTCAAAGATTGTTCGGCGGCGTCCTACTCTCCCACACGCTCCCGCATGCAGTACCATCGGCGCTGAAAGGCTTAGCTTCCGGGTTCGGAAAGTAACCGGGCGTTTCCCTCACGCTATGGCCACCGAAACTCTATTCGGGGAAATCCGCTTTCGCGGGAAAATCCCCAGAGTCTCAAAGCGAACAAGCACACTCTTCAGTTGAAGAACGGTCGTTGTCTCAGAACCTACACAGTGGACGCAAGCAACTATGGACAAGCCCTCGGCCTATTAGTACCGGTCAACTCCACCCCTCACAG